>WAHY01000001.1:119513-155918 GCA_009873635.1 Nitrospinota bacterium | reverse complement strand
TAACAAAAATGAGCTCACCTGGATCAAGTTGGAAATGCCAGTTGCCTGATTCCTTGTGCGGCATCCAGGATTTCTTTCTCCCCTAATTGATCCGCCAAAGAAATTGATTCGCTCAAAGTAGAATTTAATTCTTCCAGCTCCCCTGAAATAAGATATATGGATGATAAAGAAAAAAGCGGCTGGAGTATTTTCTTAGGGTCTTGAAGTTCACGTCCCATACGCACCCTGTTTCGCAAAATTGCAACACCTCTCTCCAGGGCTCCCTGGAGAGACAGGAACCTGTCATCAAAGGCGATTTCATTCTCTTCTTTCAACAAATCTGAAAAAATTTCCAGAGCCCTGTTCCACTCACATTTCCGCCAGAAAGTAATGCCAACCATCGCAAGAATGGCCCTTTCACCCATTTTTTCGCCAGACTCTTTAAAAAGGTCCAGTGCGGGACGAAACTCATCCAATGCCTTTTGCAGTTGAGCCTTTTCCCAGAAGGCAGTGCCAAGAGCTGTCAAGAGAACGGCTTGCTGACAGGTGTCCCCATCATCCCGAATCCTCTGCAACGCATTCCGCATGCATCGCACAGCTGAATCATACTTTCGTCCCTGCTGATAAGCATTGGCCAATGGAATAATTGTTTCCAGAATTTCAGCAGGCAAACCATTTTCTTCCGCTGTTTTAAATGAATTTTCCAGTTCAGTCAGATTCATATATTAATTTGTTGTAACTTCTTCATAAGTGGGACATCCTATATATAGATGTCCAAACTTTATAAAGGATTGCAAATCATGTTCAAGGAAATTGATCCTCACAAAGCTCAAGAAATGATTGAAGAAGATTCAGCGAACGTTGTCGATATTCGAGATCCCGGGTCATATGCTTCAGGACATGTTCCCAATGCGTTTTCTTTAAACGATAGCAATGTTCAGGAGTATATAGAATCTGCGGACAAGGAAAAACCACTCATCGTTTACTGCTATCATGGCATCTCGAGCAGAGGTGCTGCCGAATACTTGTCAAAAAACGGATTCAAAGAAGTTTACAGTATGACAGGAGGTTACGAAGCCTGGCCAGACTAGCCCTCTAGCGAGGGAGGCAACTGGCAATAGCTTGATCAGACCAGCAAACCCTCTCCCGGCTTAAAGAGCAATTGTTATATTCCTTCTCAGGTGACGGGCGTACCGTAAACCCAACCCTCTTCCTTGAAAGGATAGGGCTGAGGTGAAGGCAATCAGATAACACCTTGCTTTTTTGATTCTATAGTTACTACTAAATCATTCCCTTATCTTTATAGCGACGCATGGCTTCGGGACAATCGCAGGTACGTGGGGTTCCTTCCAAACTTTCAAAAACCTTGTTAATCAACCGAGGAAAGTTTTGTATTGCAAGATCAACGTTCTTCTTTTCTTCTTCAGTTTGCATCCCCTCAAACAGTTCCCCTTTTTTAAACTTTCGAGGTTTTACTCCTTCTGCATAGTTGGTCAGGTAGCAAAAAGGTGTGTAACATATTTCCATTTCCCGGGCCAGAAAAGCCTCCGGAGCCAGGGTCATTCCCACAAGGTCAGCACCCAGCAGGCGCAGTTTTTTTATCTCCGCCGGGGTTTCCAATCGCGGGCCTTCGGTGCAGGCATAAACCGCTTTATCATGGTGGGGCAGTCCGCTGGAGTGCAGAATATCGTGCAAGGTTTCAGCGATCTGCGGACAAAAAGGTTCGTTCATGCGGATGAATCCGACACCTGTATCTTTAAAAAAAGTGGTTTCCCGGTTTCTCGTTTCATCAATGATGTCATGCGGTACAACAAAATCTCCCGGCTTGAAAACCGTATTGATGATTCCAGGCCCGGACCAGGAAATCACCCGCTCAACCCCGCATTGTTTTAATGCATGAATGTTAGCCCGGTAATTGACAAAAGGAGCAGTGAGGGAATAATCCGTTTCTCCATGTCGGGATAAGAATAAAAACTCCAAGCCTTCAAAACTGAAACGATGAATGGGTGCGCTTTTTCCATATGGGGTTTCAAAAACATCACACCCCTTTTCTTTGCCAAGAGCCTCTGAGGTTAGAAGATGGTAGGCCCCACTGCCTCCAATCACCGCTATTGGGACCGCAGCACATTCAGCCATCAGTATTAATCCAAATAAGTTTCAATATCGCCGACATAATTGGCCGCCGATTCACGAATACCGCGAATTTCTTCTTCCGTCAGTTCCCTTTTAACTTTTGCCGGCGATCCCAACACCAGGCTTTTAGGCGGAATCTTCGTGTCAGGGGTCACGAGGGAACCGGCGCCTACAATGGATTGCGTTCCTACTTCCGCACCGTCCATAACAATCGCGCCCATTCCAATGAGACATTGCGACTCAATGGTGCAGGCGTGCAACGTGACGTTATGACCCACAGTCACTTCATCTCCAATAACCAGCGGCAGAGTCTTACGGGCAACATGCAGGACACATCCATCCTGAATGTTTGTACGCTTGCCTATCTGGATATGATTGACATCGCCACGTATTACAGCATTGAACCACACACTACTCTCTTCACCAATTTTCACATCACCGATGACCTGCGCGCTTTCCACAACCAGAGAAGAGTCATCAATCTCTGGGTTTTTTCCTTTAAATGAATGAATCATTTCGAATCCTTTGCAAAAGTGGAGTATCTCCACCGAAATTTATTCTATCTTGTTTTCCTTACCACCGAGCGTGGTCTAATCTAACGTCATTTTGATTTTAATGTCCATCATAAAAAAAACCTGCTCGTTCAATCTAAGCTTCCCAGCGATCATGTCTATCACGAATGGCCTGATAGCTTTTTGTCGCCAGAGCCTGCCTTTTCGGTCCCGGTGGAATTTGCGGCAAGACTGTTACCGTTGCTAAAAGCCCGGGCGCCTTGAGCAATTCAGTAATATGGCGGATGAAACTGTCTCCATAAAATGCAATTGTTGGCTCATGTCCATCATGGTAGTGAATCTCTATGGGTACCACGGGCCGGTCGGCAAGAACGGCTGCCTCGAAAACTGCGGATTTGAAGGGAATCACATCTTTTCCTTCCGTTGCCTGGGCTTCTGGAAAAAGTATTACAGACTGTTCACTCTTTAAACGCTGTTCAATTTCCCTAATAAGAGCTTTGACTTGATAACGTTTGCTCCGGTCTGCAAAAACGGTCTTCCCCAATCTCACAAGCCAACCTAGAAAAGGCCATTCGGCAATCTCCGATTTGGACACAAAAAACCCTTTAAAACTGGCACTTAACACATATATATCTGGCGATCCAACATGGTTGGCAACAATCAATGATCCGGGTTTTATGGAAGTATCCCCCTCAATCCGAACCTGTGTGTTTAAAACCTTACAGGTCACCCGGGCCCATAATTGTGTGAAAAAAGCGATCCACTTTAAAAGCTTAGGCGGCGACATAAAAAACAAAACATGCACGCAGATTCCTATGACCACAAACACCAAAAATACTATGGAATAAATTCCAATCCGAATGATGGCGAAACAATATCCCATGAATTAACCCTGGAATAAAAAATGTTCACTAATATTTGATACTCAGTTTTTAATACACTCTGCAAAAACTATTAATAAAAACCTTCTGGCTTTTTCATGATTTTGAACATATCAGATGTGATCAAACGGTTCAGGTTTTTACATAATGAAACCGCCATGGTTCCCATCCCAATATTTCTTGAAGATGTCACTCCCAGCTCCTTTAGCATTACATTGGCAACACGCAACCAGGCAAAATGACTTTTAAACAGGTTGTAGTGAATTTTATCCATACCGCAATAGACACCCAGCCCACTTACTAAATGCACTCGTTCATTCTGAATTGATTTATCCTCTATGTATTTATTTATTGTTTTCACTGCGAGATCTGCCTTGTCATAGGTCACCGAACTGTTTGGATAAAATATGCCCTTCAATAATTTAAATGTTTCCCTTCCCATATCTTGGCGAACATCCACATGGATGGAAGTTAAAAATACTTCGGCATTCAATAGAAGGGATTTTTCAATCAAAGAATCAAAGCATTCTACCAAAGACTGTTCAGGCACTCCGTACATAATGTCATTGCCAATATCAGTTAACAGAACCGCAATGCGCCGACTCTGTTGCACATCAACATTTTCCATGATCCGGCATTCACCGATGGGAGGATAAGTGAAATTGAACATACCACTCTCAACACAATAGCCACGGCCCGGACCCATCGCGTTGAGAAACTCACATCTTGATATATTTTGAGAAAGCTGCCGGGTCAAAGCAAAGTAACCCCGAGCAAGATTGCTGGCCCCTAACAGTATGAAAAGGAACTCGTGTTGCCCATGGCTTCGCATACCCTGACGTTACATGGATGACCGGAAACGAACCGGCAGGCCGGAAATGGAAGCCTGTGTTTCCAGTTTTTGGCGCAGAGCTTTGTAAAATTCCACTGTATTTTGCATGTTCATCGCCTTTGCGTGTCCACGCCTCCTGAGAAGATCCGCGCGGGAAGCATAACTCTTTATAGTCGCATCATAATGTTCAAACCGGCTTTTCCACCAGTTTCCCGGCTTATTATCCCACACCAGTTCATCCTGAGTCTGGGGAGGTTTCAAGGTGAGAAGTTTGTTGGTGCGATCAATCTCAAACCGAAAATCTCCTAGAAAACTCATCCCCAGTAATCCATCTATTTCTTTGATATGGCTGTTGATCGATGCTTCTACCAAACGGGTCTTGGCAGAACCAACCGAAACCGAGTCAAGCGCTACGAGTGGCATCCAATCTTCTCCACCTGCAGTATTGAAAGGCAACTCGGCTGAAACAGAAGAACTTGAAATTCCCAGCTTTTGGCCGATTTCCTCGGTAAGCGTTATGAGTGAGGCTCCGGTATCCAACATCAGCCTTGCTTTGACCCGGCCATTTAGAACCGTATCAACAAGAAAATTACCGCCACTAAGAGGGATCAAAGGAACCTGGGTTTCCCCGTTGGATGAAGTTGACCCGGGTAGCTCTATTACGGGTGGAAGGCTGGGAGTTGACCGATAGGCCCGGTTCTCTCTAAGGGTACGAACACCTTCTTTTCTGTCGCGGTATTTCTGGGGAATCTTTGAGATGTCATCTGTAAAATGAATCGCGCCTTCGTCATCCCTGTATGAAAAAACACCGGCGAGACCCTGTTGCACCAGACCAAAAACAACAAAAGCTGACAGAACCAGCTGGACAGCAAATAGGACCCTATTCAATTTCGATCGGGTTGACATAGACTTCACGAGGTTTGACTCCATCAGATGGACCCACCACCCCTTCTCGCTCCATGGTTTCTATGATTCGTGCAGCCCGATTATAACCTATTCTTAAACGTCGTTGAATATAGGAAATAGAAGCCTGCCGGTCTTTGGCGACAATGGCAAGGGCCTCATCATATTTTTCATCAAACTCCTCTTCCTCATCTCCATTATTTTTTTCTTCTTCAACAACAGAATCGAAAATATCTTCCTGATAATGTGGTTTCGCCTGCTTCTTGATGAAGTCCACGATTCGTTGAATCTCCTCATCGCTAACCATAACCCCATGCAGTCGATGAAGTTTTGAAGTTCCTGGTGGTAGAAACAGCATGTCTCCTTTACCGAGAAGTTTGTCCGCACCCATCGCATCCAGAATGGTTCTTGAGTCCACTCTTGAAGTCACTTTATAAGACATGCGGGTGGGAAAGTTGGCTTTGATGATTCCCGTCAATACATCGACGGAAGGGCGCTGGGTGGCAACGATCAGATGAATTCCCGCGGCCCTCGCCATTTGCGCCAGCCGTGTTAACGAGTCTTCCACTCCTTTGGAAGCAACCATCATGAGGTCTGCCAGTTCATCAATCAGGATGACAATGTAAGGAAGCTTTGCAGGGGGTTCCGGAATTATTTCCTCTTCTTCGTCTTCCTCCACATCATCAGCGTTTTCAGGCTTGACCCCTTTATTCGCTTTTTCACGTTTCTTAAGCTCCTGTTCATATTCTTTCTGGAGTTTCTCCGCAAGCTCATTGAAGCCACCAATATTACGCACACCTTTCTCGGCCATCATCTTGTAACGGGATTCCATTTCGTTGACCGCCCATTGAAGCGCGGCCGCGGCCTTTTTAGGGTTGGTGACGACAGGAGAAATAAGATGTGGAATGCCATCATAAACCGATAACTCCAGCATCTTCGGGTCAATCATGATCATTTTTACTTCTTCCGGGGTGGCGTTCAAAAGGATGCTGCAGATCATGGCGTTGAGTCCTACGCTCTTTCCCGAACCTGTTGAGCCTGCCATTAGCAAGTGCGGTGTCGTTGCCAGATCCTGCACTGCCGGTTCCCCTGTAATGTCTTTACCAATAACAAGAGTGAGCTTGGATTCTGATTCCTGAAACGATTCCGAAGTCATGACATCTTTAAAATAGATGGTCTCACGCCGAATATTAGGAATTTCTATACCCACCACCGGTTTGCCCGGTACAGGTGCCAGAATACGAAGCCCCACACAACGCATTGCCAAAGATAAATCGTCCGCAAGAGAAACAATTCGACTGACTTTGACTCCCGGTGCAGGTTCATATTCAAACAATGTGATAACGGGACCGGGAAGAACCTGAACGACTCTTCCTTCAATACCAAAGTCCTTTAATTTCTTTTCCAGAATGGCACTGCTTGCTAAAATTTCTTCCCGGGCTTTCTCGTCTTGTGTGTCCCTGCCAGGTGGCGGGTTCTCAAGCAATGCAAGGGGTGGCACCTGATACTTCCCCGATGTACCCATGAAAGCAAAGTTTTCCTGAACCACAAACTCTGCCTTTTCTTCCTGAGCTTTCTTTTTCTTCTCTTTTTTTTCTATTATTTTTACTTCCGGCTCAAGTTGACTGCGGGTGACAATCACTGGCTCTACAGGTGCCTTATTGGCCTCCCTCATTTCCTGCCTGGCAGTTTGCAACTTTACAATCCAATCGCGGATTAAAGACACAGATTTTAAAACCATATTTTTAATTGCAACAAGCGTCAGCATCGTTGCAGAACCCAGCACCCTGGATAATTTTCCGATTGCCTCTACCAGCACATTAACCGGAATACGTGTCATCACAAGAAAAGCGACAAACAATAAGGTTAACAGGGTTAAAACGGCTCCTGAAGCATTCAACCAGGTCACCAGAAAACCACCCAGACCATGACCCACCAAACCACCAACTGGAACCGCAGTGCCAAAAAATGGGTCGACCTTGAACTGGATCGCCAGAAGAGAACAGAGACCAATCAGGAATAAAAGACCTGAGCTCAAGATCAGCGGCAAATTATGGAAGTCTTTTCCACGAACCAAAACCCAACTCAAAAACAGAGTGATGACCGGGAAGAAAAACGAACCACTTCCAAAAATTCGCGCCAGCCCATCTGAAAAATAGGCTCCAACCATGCCAGCGGAGTTTGTCACATCCGTCCCTGTAACACTTTTATTGAAAGAAGGATCGTCAGGTGAAAAAGTGATCAACGCCATCAAGCTGAATACCGTGAAGGCGAGCGCAACCACACCAAAAAAATCTCGGATTAAAATATGTACTGTTTTTTCTTCACTCATGGGTCACTATTCTCGGGTTGGTTTGGGTTATCAATCGTTTATGGTTGTTCTGGAAAATCGTGTCTTGTTTCCAGTTCGCGTCATCTGTGTCCGGAAAATCGCGGTTATAATGCAATCCCCGGCTTTCCTTTCTGGTCAGGGCTCCCTGAATAATCAGTTGTGCCGTGATGGTAATATTTCTCAACTCCAGGGTGTCCTTGGTGATTTTAAAGTTCCAGTAATATTCCTGTATCTCTTCCAACAGAAGTTGAATGCGTCTCTCGGCTCTTTTCAGTCGCTTATTGGAGCGGACAATGCCGACATAGTTCCACATCAACCGGCGAATTTCGTCCCAGTTGTGCGACACCACCACCGATTCGTCACTATCTACGGCGCTTCCGGGATCCCATTCAGGAATCTGACCCATGAAACCCTTAGAGTCTTTGGATTCCTCAAACAAGGCAACCGCTTTCTCAACAGCACGGTGCGAGAGAACCAACCCTTCCAGCAAAGAGTTGGAGGCCAGCCGGTTGGCTCCATGCAATCCGGAAAAGCAAACCTCGCCGCTGGCAAACAGCCGTTTGATATTCGTCTGGCCACTGGTATCCACAACCAATCCACCGCACATATAATGTGCCGCTGGCACGACTGGAACAGGTTCTCGAGACATATCAAAACCAAACTCCAAACAAGTCTTGTAAATATTAGGAAAACGTTCTCTAATGCGGTAACCCTCAAGATGGGTGGCGTCAAGGAGGACGTAGTCATCCCCACTCTTTTTCATCTCATAGTCAATCGCTCGCGCCACCACATCACGGGGAGCCAGACAACCTAGAGAATGGTAGTTTTCCATGAACGTACTGCCATTTTGCAGACGCAGAATTCCACCTTCACCCCGTACTGTTTCTGAAATGAGAAACGATTTTGCTTTCGGGTGAAACAAGCAGGTGGGATGAAACTGGAAGAATTCCATATTGGCAATTTTTGCCCCGGCACGATATGCCACCGCTACACCATCGCCTGTTGCCGTGTCTGGATTCGATGTGTAAAGATAAACCTTACCCGCACCTCCCGTTGCCATGAAGGTGACTCGTCCCACCATCGTTTCCACCTTTTGCGTCATGTGGTTCAGCACATAAAGACCAAGGGTTTCGTCTTGATCTCCTCCAACCTGAACTTTGTCATCCAGCCGGGCCCGGGTGATGAGATCAATCGCCATGTGATTCTCAAAAATTTCAATATTATCCTGGGCGTGAACCGCCTCAATGAGGGTGCGCTCAATTTCCCAGCCCGTCAGGTCGTGCGCGTGCAGGATACGGCGTTTGGAATGTCCACCTTCTTTTCCCAAGTCGAACCCCGCACCTCGAATGCGGTCGAACCTGGCACCAAGCCCGATCAATTCTCGAATTCGTGCTGGACCTTCACGGCAGGCAATTCGTACGAAGTCCTCATGGCAGAGACCGCGACCGGTTTCCATTGTGTCTTTGACATGCAATTCAAACGAGTCGTCTTCCGCCATCACCGAGGCGATACCCCCCTGGGCATATTTGGTCGCCGACTCTTCGAGAGCATCCTTGGTGATGATGCCTACAGAACCGTATTTACAGACCTTGAGTGCAAACGTCAGCCCTGCGACTCCAGAACCAATTACAATGAAATCCTTTTCAATAGCCATGACCGGATTATATCAAATTAACCCTTTTTTTTCAATCTTTTAGGGGTTATTCAAAATGAGGATATCTGATTAAAAACGCCCCGCTCAGGGCTTAAGTCCTACGGCAGGTTTAGGCCCGGTTCTAATTTGATGAGTCCATCCGCGTATTGTTCGCCGAACTCCGGAAAGAGATTGGGGTGGGTGCAGTGAGCAAGGATTTCGAGTGAATCGAGAATACGTGGACCGGGGCGGTTGAAGTAGGAATTTCCATCTACCAGATAAAACCGGGTATTATATTTTGTTTCCCAGTCCTGCCAGGGAATTTGTTTTTTCAGTAAATCCATTTCTTTCAAGGTCTGTTCCAGTTTATAGCCACATGGTTTGACCACCACGACATCAGGACTGATTTTCTCCAAGACTTCCCGATCCACAACAGGCGCGGGTTTTCCGCATTCAGCAATGCAAACCTCGCCTCCAGCTATGTCTATCATTTCAGGGAGCCACATGCCTCCTACATAAATCGGGTCGAGCCATTCTATTGTCAAAACTTTCGGAGTGTGGGTGGCCTTGCCGTTAAGACGATTTTTAACCGCATTGACCCTTGAGTCCACTTCTTCACGAAACTCTTCACCTCTTTGACTGATACCAAGCTGGTCTGCTACATTCTGCACATCATTCCAGATATCTCCCAGTTTTTGGGGTCTGAGAGAAATAATTTTTGCCCCAACGAGTTCCTGGCAGGCCTCTTCAACCTGAGAAAATGAAACAGCGCAGACATCACACAAGTCCTGCGTCACGATGAAATCCGGGTTGAGTGATTTCAACAACTCCAAATCCAGGTCATAAACCGACACGCTGTTTTTCATAACCTCAAGAACTGATTTATGAATATCGGGACTGCTGGATGATGGGTTGATACGAGTTGAAGTGAGGTTGGGAAGAAACTTCACTGACATGGGATAGTCACATTCATGCGACACACCAACAAGGCTTTCCTCTAACCCAAGTTGCACCAGAATTTCAGTCGCAGAAGGAAGTAAGCTGACAAGTTTCATAATAAGATTCCAGGAAAAAATAATAGCTACATAGGAGATATCACAGCCTCACGCCTGTTGAAAGGGTTAAGTGACAAAAATAATAAAAGAACAACGGTTACAGCACTGATGATCGCACCCGTTTTTAATCCCAGAGGTTCATAATAAAATTCTACGCGGTGGTTGCCCGGTGCCAACCGGACGCCCCGGTAGAAAAAATTAGCCCGGTAAATATGCTCTGGTTTGCCATCCACTTCCACCTTCCAGCCGGGGAAAAATGTATCTAGCAACACTAGAAATCCTTCTTCGTTCTGTTCAGTTTCAATGCTCACCCTGTTAGGACTGTACTTTAGCTGCTTCACCTGACCTGAAAACCGAGTGGCACTTTTTATATCGACCGATTCTGTCAACAAAACCTGATCCAATGGATCAAATTCGGCATCATAATAAACATCAAGAAGTTCCATTTCCGGAACAGTTCTCGAACTGCCTACAAGAAACGCACGCGGCAAAGCATCTCCAAAAATGTTTACCTTTTTAATTCCCCTTGGGTATTGATGGGAAGGGAGTTGTTCATAGTCTTCTGTTACCCAAAACTTCACATTACTACGCTCCAACATTCTTCTTTTTTTCGGTATATCAGCCGTAATGAATAAATGCTCCCACAGCATGCTGTGTTTAAGCATCATAGTAGCCATTCCATCTACATAGGCCAATTCATAAATCGCCCCAAGGTTTGGATAAACCTGATCTCTTGTGGCCAATTGAACACTCAAAATATTATACGCAGGCTTTTTAGTTTTGGAGGAAGTCGTTGTGCTTTCTGCCAAAGGGGAAGGATCCTTTTTGATTACCGCTTTTTCCAACAGCATTCCACTAAAGACACGAAATGAATCTGCCGTTCCGCCCAGTCTTTTTGCCAGAGGCGGAGGATCGGTATAAAACCCGCGGTCTATCAGAGGTATCAGCATTGAGTTCTTACCCATCAAGTCCATCAACATTAAAAACAGGAGAAGTGAGAAAAACCCGGAACGATTTATTTTTTTTGCACTCAAGCCAAATAGACCAATCGCAAGTAGAAGTAATATCAATAGACTCTCAAGTCCTGGCCGTTCAGCATTTGCTCCCAATATCCCTGCAACCACAATTGCCAAGACAAACACAACGAGCAGGAGCTTATTCAATTGTCGTTTTCCATTGATGATCGCCTGAACAATTCTGTCAAGAGACAAGGCGGTGAGAAACACCATTGAATAAGCACAAAGGAAAAAAAATTTTTGTGGATAACGAAACAAATCAAACACGGGAACCCATTCATGAAACAGGAAGTAGGTTGGGTTATGCTTGCCAAGGGCAAAAAACACCCCTGCTCCAAAAGTCATCAGCCAGAACCTGATGGATTTTTCCGCACTGTTAATCAATAGACAGCCGAATAAAATAAATAACGGTACAATACCCATATAAATGCTGTGAACAAAATAGGACATTTCACCTCCATCCTTGGATAGGAAGTGTGCGAAATTTTCAGGCAGAAAGAGGGTGAGCAATGAGCCTGGCTCTAATGACCAGACTGTGCTTGCAATGAACGGGAGACCACCGCTGCGTCCAGTTTCTTTCAATAAATAATAGGTGGGCAACCATTGCATCGCCGATACTGCTAATGCCAAGACCGCCAACGCGACCACAACCAGAGTTATATGATTGAACCCTCGTACTCTCTGACCTTCATTCACAAGATAAAGTGAGTGGGCATAAACCAGGAGTACCGAGAAAATAGCGTTTTCCGGACCACCTCCCAGAACCTGGAAAGCCAGGAAAACCACAGCACCACAGAAATATTTCAGGTTTCCATCATCTATAAACTTTTGCCATAGCAGAAGAATCAATGGAAACCAAATAGCAGACTGGAACTGATTGTAGACCGAGGCCAGTGATAAAAAAAATCCTCCCAATAATGCTGTCAGAGAAGCACATAAACATGCGGGAACCGATTTTTTCCAATATAGGCAGAGAGCATAAATTGAACCCATCAGGACAAGGTGATGAAAAAGAAAATAAGCATTAAAAGCGAATGAAAAATCTTCCAGCAAAAATATAATTGATGGGGGGTAAAACACGCCCGGATGCATCAAAGACATTAAGGGTATGCCCTGCAAAATATTGGGGTACCAGAAAGACCATTCCCCCTTCTCCCATGTCTTGGCGATGAACCATTTCATGGGGTAGGCAAAATGGTGGATGTCTCGAAAGAAGAAAGTACTGCCTTCAAACAAAACCGGGTAAAAAAACAAGGTAAAAATGAACAACAGGAAACAAGCTGGTAAAAAGAGGGACCTCAAACGGGTTAGAAAGGCGTCCTTCATTTTAATATCACCTTGAATTTTTGAGCAGGGAAGAATACGGACAATAGCAATAGTTTTTTCGTTTAAAAGAAAAAATCCCCACCCTCATGCCTAAAAAGCAAAGGGTGGGGATTTCTATTAATCCTAAAATCAATTAACTGATATTACCATTTGCATCCATGGTATATGTTGTAGAGCTAGAATCTGAAGTATGTGTTCCAGTTGCAACAAAACCAGACTCAGTACCAGTAGTAATTGCCACGGTAACACCTGTTGAATTAACCCAACCATATGTAGAGCCTGTAGCAATAGCAGTTGTACATGATTCCGTACCTGCATTATCCGCCCAGTAAGCTTTGCAAGCCAGGTAAATATTGTGCAAATTACCTTTTGCATCAGATTGATAAGCCCGGTTCTTATAGGCACTGAATTGAGGGATAGCGATAGCGGCCAAAATACCAATAATGGCAATAACGATCAATAGTTCAATAAGGGTGAAACCTTTTTCTCCTTGAACATTTCTGAGCTTGGATAACATTTTTTACTCCTCCGTTATGATTAACAAAGAAAACTTTGAATAAACCAATTTTATAAACATAACTAAAGCAAAACATATGCCTTTAAGCTAAATTTTTCGATTATCTATTATAACCCTTTTGTTTTGAATGTGTTAATAATTTTTTGTTTCTGTAAAAAATTTTTAGATTTCGTAATCACAGAAAAAATATGACAATTTTTGTCAGTCTGAATTGCCAGGAATTGTCATTATTTAGGTTTTCTGCCAGATTTGGGCTCTAAAGCCTCATTATCCCTTGCGATGATAAAAGGTTTATGAAACGATTTAAAGAATATGAATAGGGAATTAAAAAAAGTGGGGTTGTTGGGGGGGACGTTTGATCCCATCCATAACGGGCACCTGGATCTTGCCGCAAGATCAGCTAAATTGTTTGATTTACAAGAAGTTTTGTTCATTCCAGTCAGCCAGTCTCCTCACAAGCTGGACAGCCTGCCAGCCTCTTCGACCCACCGGGTCGCCATGCTTGATCTGGCTTTGAAAAAGGAGAGCTTGTTTTCAATAGAGTTATTGGAGGTTGATAGTGGAGGAGTATCCTATTCTATCGACACATTGTCCCAGCTCAAAGATAGACATCCTGAATGGGAGTTTTTCATGATTCTTGGGGCTGATGCCTTTCTATTAATGGATACCTGGAAACGCGTATCTGAAATATTAAAGCTTTGCCATATTCTGGTTAGCACACGTCCAGGAATCAAATTAGAGTTTTCATTAAAATTTATCGAAACCCTGGGGCTAAATAAAACATTGTTAGAAAGTAATGATTTCAATTCTCCAAAGATTGTGAGGGACTCTTCAGGAAAAACCATACAGCTATATGAAATTCCTACACAAAATATATCGTCTACGGAAATCCGGCAAAAGGTAAGAACCGGAAAAGAAATCAAAAATTTGTTGCCCCCTGCAGTTGATCATTATATTATGCATCACCGGTTATACAGGGCTGAGTCCCCTCCCAAAAAAGGTTAAATGATAGATCAATTAAGTTCTTTGCAACAGCTTGCTGTTGATTCTGCCTCTGAAAAAAAGGCATTTGATATCCTGATTCTGGATTTGAGGAACCGCTCAGACCTGACTGACTTTTTCATGATTTGCAGTGGGAACTCCAAGGTTCACGTGCAATCGATTGTGGATGCCATTCTGGAAAATTGCCACCAGACCGAAAATAAACCTCTGGCTGTAGAAGGTTATTCAGGTGGCGACTGGGTGGTGGTAGATCTTGGAGATTTAATAGTACATGTTTTTCACAAAGAAGCCCGCCTTCACTACGACCTCGAACGTCTATGGGGAGATGTTCCTGTTATCAAGGCAGTAGGCCAATAAATATCCGTCTTTCACCCTGAATCATTAGATTATATGAATAAGAAAAAATTAGATCAGTTTCGTTCACAATTGGAATCTATAAGGTCTGAGTTGCTCGGAGATGTTGAAAGATCAAATCACAGCGTGAAAGAAGGCGATATCGGGCAAATTGCTGACATTAGTGATGATGCGGCACGTGCCTACAACCGCCAACTGGAAGGTGAACTGGGTGAACAGGAATGGAAAAAACTCAAACAGGTGGATGTAGCCATTGAAAAGATCGATGAAGGCGAATATGGGGTTTGCTCGGAATGTGAAAACACGATCCCGGAAGCAAGATTACAAATTGTCCCTTACGCAGAATTCTGCACCCAATGTCTGAGTAAAATGGAAGAAAACATTAAGGTCACAAACAATATTGTTGATAACCAGTTTGGAGAAAATTAAGCGTGTCCTTGAAACAAATTATTATCTTTTTGGTTTTTGCGCTACTCGCCATTTATACTGCATTTCTAAATCCCCATGAGTCGATAGTCCATATCACCCAAAACCATTCGCTGAAGTTGCCGACCGTTCTTCTCATATTAGGAGCTGTCCTTATCGGGGTGATCGTTACGGTTTTTCTATTCTGGACTTTTAACTTCAAGAATGCGTTGACGCGATGGAAAATCAATTTCAAAAAAAACCAGATTGAAAAAAAGAACAACAAGGTTGAAACCATGTTCAAAAAAGGCGAAAGCCTTTTCACTTGCGGCAAATTTGACAAAGCACAAAACCTTGTTGAAAAACTCCTCGACACAGCCCCGGAACATGTCGGCTCACTCAACCTGATGGGGCAAATTTCGTCTGCGAATGGAAACCACGACCAGGCTGAAAAATTTTTCAATAAAGCTCTTGCCCTTGAATCACAAAACATCCACGCCTTATTTGGGTTAGCAGGAATTTACTCGAATACAGAACGCCAAGGTGAAGAAATTGCCATCCTCCAAAAAATTCAGGGGATGAATCCGGGAACAGCCGTTCCCTTAATACATCTCCGTGATATTTATATAAGACAGGAAGAATGGAAAAAAGTTTGTGTGTTGCAAAAAAAGATTTTACCTCTGCTAAGGGATAACAACGAGGAATGGAAAAAGGAACAATCTAACCTGGGTCAGTATCTTTTCGAGCTCGGCAGTAAAAGCCTGCAAACAGGAAACAAGGAAAGTGCTATTTCAGAATTTAAACAGGCTATTCGAACATGTGATAAATGCCTCCCTGCATACTTATCAATGGGAGATGCCTATCTTGAATCCGGGAAACAGAAACAAGCAATAAAGATCTGGAGAACCGGGTTTGAAAAAACTGGCGAATTGGCTTGCCTTGTCCGTTTGCAAATCGCCCTCAGGGAGTCCGAAAACTATCAGGACCTTATGCGCACCTATGAAGAATCGCTCGAAGAAGCGGGGCAATCTTCTCTTCTAGTACTTTTATTATCCACTCTTTACCTTGAGCATGGACTGGAAGACAAAGCTCGGAACCTTCTTGAGAACAACCCATCGCAACACCCTCTGCTCCACTCGTTATTGCTGGAGAAAGCACAACACCCCGGAAACGGTACCCAGTTCGATTTAACCCGAGACGCAATATTTTCCCTCTCCGGCGAACCGCCAGTAGCCTGAGCAAGAACTGTCGAGCTAGAGAGTCCGACACTAACCGAAAAAGCAATTTCCTGGTCTTGGGGAAAATTCGCCACCTATACTACTGAATGACATAAAGGTATTATATTGCGTGAGAGGATTGACGCTTTCTAAATACCTTAAGGGTGAAGCCCTTTTCAAAAGGCGGCACGTCGGCTAACGTTTTTTATAAAGTTTATGGCTGAGAAGTTTACTGTTTTTTGAAAAAACATGTGCCGCGACCAACACATTTGATTTCAAAGAGAAATACATTCCTTTTTCAGGATATTTAGCCAGGCTGTCATTCATGGACTCAGGCACACCATATTTGTCTATCATGGATACAACCTTTTCTCCCATTTTGACGCCTTCTGCAAACCGCCCTTTAAATTGAGGCATAAGTTCCAAACCTTCAATTTGTTTGTTACCGTTCAAAAAATGAATGACAACTCCATGGTTATCGTACTCAATAGACAGGCTGTCCAGTGTGGATTCTGTTCCACGCTTGACTTTGATTGAGCGAGGCGTTCCAAGCAATTTAATGGCGTCTTCCACAGACATGCCGACATTCAGATTTTTACCTATGATCAGTCCTTCAGGTTTTTTCTTTTTGGCTTCAGCGGAAACCGCAGCTTTCTTTTCGGGAGTAGCAGGTTTAGCACTCTTTGCGGGTTTAGCCGCCTCAGGTTTTACCACTTTTGCAGGTTGCGGGGTTTGATTATCATTCGTATCTGCCACCACTCCTGCTGGGAGCATCAAACAAAAAATAAATGAAACTGCAAACTTCAAAGTATTCACCGGTAGCTCCTTCCAAAATCAAAAGGTCAATTTCTAATTACTCGTGCCAATTAGGGATGTAAACATTGTAACCCTAAACGTAAAAAAATTAAACATTTGGTTTCAATAATTTAAGGGGTTTCTTGCGGGCGGGGAGAAAAGGCAGAAAAATTTTTTTCGCCTGTTTTTTGCCCGAAGATAGCTAAAATTCGTCTAAAGAAGGGATATTTTTGCGTCGATCTCGCTTTGATTTGGTTTTTTCCTTATGGAATTTTCTCCATTGAGCTCGGTCTTCCTTTGAGGGGACTGAATCCTCCGCTTCCTCATCATCCCACAGGTCCAAAGGTTTAATTTGAACTCCCTTTTTCGTTTCTTTCGGCAGGTTTCGTTTTCCTTCTTCAAACTCTTTGGCGGTTAAACCTGCCTCCATATCAAATAAATTTTTTTGATCTTTCTTCCCACGTCTTAATGCCAATGCCTCTGCCCGGAAACGGATTTCCTTTGCATTGACCAATCCTCTTTTCCATGTAGCCGGGATATTGTCAAGCCCATATAAAGCACCAGCCCAGGCCCCCACCATAGCACCAAGCATTTCAGACTCCCGCCCATAACTCAGGGAACATGTAAGGGTCGAAGCAAAATCAGGCTCTGGAGGATTAAGCACACAATACAAAGCAAGGGGAAGAAGAGTCATCACAAATCCCTGCGAGGGGTGAAGGATTTCCTGTTTCGTAAAAGTATTTGAATATTCGCAAATCCATTTCATAAGATCCGGTTCTTGAAATTTCTCAGCCAAACCTTTCAAAGCACCGCTCATAGCGTTCATTCCCTTAAGTCCGCCATCTTCCGAAGATGGGAACCGCTGCTGATATTCTTCTTCCACCTGACGACATACCTCTTCGCACTCTTTCAGTATTCCGGCCCCTTCGAGCAGTATCTCATCGGACCGCAAGGCCAATAACCGTGTCACTAAAAAGCCTGTTAAAGCAGCTCCAACCACTTCAAACCGGTTCCGGCTCATCAACAGGCAGATTTCAAAACATTGTTTGGCTAAAGTTTTGGACCATTTGCCCTGAAACAAGGAGACAGGAACAGCCATGTTAACAAACAAGGAAGTAGAAGAATTCTGATCTGATATGAGCTCCTCATTGTCGCTCAACAGGTCTACCGCTCGCCACAAACAGACCGAGTGATTTCGGTAAACACCGAAATAATTCTCTGGACCGGATTTCGCAAGCTCCTTAAAATTTTTTGCCGAACCCTGTAGAAAATTTTTTTTGTTTTCAAGCAAAGCATCGGCGACCACCAAAGCACATTGGAAAGGAGATCCATATAACCCTCGCATACGGTAGCTCTTAATACCTTTCCCCATGATCGGACGAACATCTTTGAAGTCATCCATTTTTCCAAAAATCTGCTTAATGGCTGCTGGCTTTAATCCCTTTACAGAACGGCCCATAGCATCGCCCACCGCCATGCCAAAAAAACTACCTGCTGTTTTGTCGCGAAAATCACTCATTGAAGTTTAAGCAAAAATGGAAATGCGCTATAAAGCCATCAAAGGGGTAGGATGGTTCTGTTCGGCAACGATCATTTCCGGCGAGTCCTGTCCCAAAGCCTGGCGGGCAGTGATCATAGCCAGTTCCGGATGATTATTGGTTTCACTCATATGCATTAATACAACGAGTCGTAACCCGGAATGCTTTACAGAAGATAATAAATCACCGCAGGCTTCATTTGAAAGGTGCCCAACATCACTTTTAATTCTTCTCTTGGTAATCCATGGATAAGGCCCCGCATCCAGCATGTTTATATCGTGGTTTGATTCAATGAGAAGAGCATCAAGTTTTTGCAGTTTGTTTTTAACTTCCCGGGTCACTCGACCCAGGTCAGTAGCCAGGCCAAGCCGCAAACCCCGATAGTGAAAAACAAAAGCCACTGGTTCTTCCGCGTCATGTGGAGTGGAATAGGGTTCGACCAATAACTCTCCAAATTCAACGGGTTGACCCGCGCGAATCGAATTGAACCCGGGAAGCGTTCCCATTGAAGAACTGGCGCGCTTAAAGGTTCCCTCAGTAGTGAAGAGTTGAAGTTTATGTTTTCTTAATAGAGGACCTATACCACGGATGTGGTCAGTATGCTCGTGAGTTGCAAAAACCGCGTTCAACCCTTCAAATGAACGGTTAATCGCAGCCATTCGTTGAGAAAGTTTTTTTTCACTCAACCCGGCATCGATCAAAATACGTTTATCATCCGCTTCGATATAAAGTGCGTTACCACCACTACCACTGGATAAAATTGAGAATTTTAAACGTGAAGGCTCGCTTGCATTGACACGCGGATGTGCGTCAGGAATCTGGATAATGACTATTCTCCGTAAAGCGGGGATGGTTCAAGACCCCATATCCTTATTTATTGATAAGGACTTGATTTAAGTTTTTCTCAGCGGCAATAAAACTGATTATTGCTCAAAGGACTACAGCAAAACTGCAGGCAGTTGCTACAAAATAAGTAGCGGCTGGCAGGAAAGATTTTAACATATTATCCGGGAGTCTTTGGGTGCTTTATTTTTCCTTAATCCTCTATCTGGGCTTTTTGCAGTGCACCGCTATAATCGACAAACACCGATTTCCATTCGGTGAATATTTCCAACGCAGTGGTCCCCGCCTCACGATGACCATTGCCTGTTCCTTTAGTGCCTCCAAACGGGAGTTGCACTTCCGCGCCTATGGTTGAAGAATTGATATAAGTGAGCCCGGTATCGAGTTTTTCGATGGCTTTGAAAGCCCGGTTCACATCCTGGGTGTAAATTGCCGATGACAAGCCAAACCTGGAATCATTGACAATTTGAACGGCATTTTCCAGACTCTTGCATTCAATGATGCTCAGAACCGGGCCGAATATTTCTTCTTGCGCAATACGCATTTTTGGAGAAACCTCCGCAAACAATGTTGGCTCGAAGAAAAATCCGTTCCTGCAATTACCTTTCTTATAAATATTCCCACCCAGCAGCAGTTTGGCGCCTTCTTCCACACCCAGTTCGCAGTAACCCAAAACCTTCTGACGTTGTGACTCATTGATCAGTGGTCCGACATCAGTGGTTTTTTTAAGCCCATCCCCCAAACGAAGCGCCTTTGTTCTTTTGAGGAGAAGGTTGGTAAACTTTTTGAGAATATTTTTATGCACAATTACCCGGCTGCAAGCCGTACAACGTTGACCGGTTGTACCAAAAGCTCCCCATATGACACCTTCGACAGCCAGGTTGAGATCAGCATCTTCCATCACGATGATGGCATTCTTCCCCCCCATTTCCAGCGAATATTGTTTCATATTCCAGGCGCACTTATGCGCTACCGTTGCGCCTGTATCCGTTGAACCAGTGAAGGAAACCAGGTTTATATTATGATGCTCTATGAGAGGTTCACCAATTTCCGCACCTGAACCGGTGACAAAATTCAACACTCCCGGCGGCAAGCCAGCCTCTTCAAACAACTTTACAAAACGCCAGGCAGAAAGAGGTGTGTCACTGGCTGGCTTGAAGACAACAGTATTACCGCAGACCAGGGCGGGGATCAGTTTCCATGAAGGAATGGCTATGGGAAAATTCCAGGGAGTGATCGCCGCCACGACTCCCACAGGCATCCTGACAGTCATGCAAAATTTATTGTTCAATTCGGAGGGAACGGTTTCTCCCAACAATCGTCGGCCTTCCCCGGCTGTGAAATAAGTCAGGTCAATCGCCTCCTGCACATCTCCGCGGGTTTCGTTCAGAATCTTTCCCATTTCACGGGTCATATCCTGAGCCAAAGATTCTTTATGCTTGATCAAAAGTTCACCAACACGAAAAAGAATCTCGCCACGCTTGGGGGCTGGCATGTTCCGCCACTCCTCTTGAGCATTAACGGCAGATTTAACCGCTTTGTTCAAATCCTGCGAATTGGATTTTTGGAAACGCCCGAGAACTTCTTTTTGGTTTGCAGGATTAGTATTATCAAAAGTTTCACCACTTGAAGAAGCGACCCATTTTCCGTTTATGTAATTTTTATAAGTTTTGATAGCCATGGCCGGATCCTTTGGAGGTTGGAGTAATTTAAAAAGTACAGGGCAATATAAACTTTTCCTACCCTAACCAATTTATACCCGCGAATCAGGATTGGCAAGTCCTCTGACCAGGCTGGAAAGAACTAAAAATTATTCAGCAGAATTCAGTTCTGCGTTCAATTTTTCCAGAAGTTGTTTTTCCTGCCGGGTATCACTCTTCAGTCGTTTCATCAATGCAAAAGTTTGACGCGCTGAAGGAAGGGTGGTCGGCATAATTTTCTGTGCCTTTTCATCCGCAGCAATGCTTGTTTCCAGAAAACCGGCTATTTCATTAAACAAAGGAAGATCAATCGTGGAAACCTGGTCCAACAAATCCTGTTTTTGCGGAGTCGCCTCCTTGACAGCCAACTTGATGAGACGAAATTTACTCCGGCTCGGCGGATAGTTATAATATTTTTCGTACCGGACAATATCTGTTTCCAAAAAGCTCAACGCGTTTTCAGCGACAAGACGCTGCTCCTCGGTCAAGCCTTCCTGCCTGGTTTCTTCTTTTTTTTCTTCTTTTGTCTCTTCTTTCAATCCACCTTTATCTTCAACTGTTTCCCTGTCATTTAATTTTTTATCTTCAGTGTTTTTTGTTTTCAACGGAGTTACTGCAGAACCCTTTATGAAAGGCTTTTCACGGTATGCCTTGGGGACCCGGATCGGATTATCTGTGAAATGGGTTTTTCCTTTCTCATCTTTCCATTTATAAATAGCGGCGTTCGCATTGACAGCACATATCAATAGAAAAAGGATTAACACTGATATGGTCTGTCCAGCCAACATGTTTTACTCCTGACAACCAGTTCAAAACACTTTCAGAATTTCTTCTTCCAAAACCTGGTCCGCTATTTCAATTGAACCTATCTCATTAACCAGGATAAACTTTATTTTACGATCCATTGTTTTTTTATCATGATACAAAGAACCAACTACTGATGCTGTATCGAGGTTCGGCATATCAACAGGAAGTCCCAGGTTTTTCAACAAAGCCGCAAGGCGAACCGGAATGTCTTTCGAGCATTTTCCCATTGAATGAGAAAGCTCCGCAGCATGCACCATTCCTATCGACACCGCTTCACCATGTATGAACCTGGAATAATTCGTCAATGATTCGATGGCGTGGCCAAATGTATGACCAAAGTTCAGAATCATCCTGTAATGACTTTCTCTTTCATCCTTTTCAACCACTTTTGCCTTGATCGCACATGAGGTTTCAATAATATGTGAAAGGCATTCGAAATCGAGATTCAGGATCTTCTTATAATTGGTTTCCAGAAACTCAAAGAGTTTTGCATCAGCGATGACACCATATTTAACTATTTCGGCAAGACCTGCCCGGTATTCTTTTTGGGGAAGTGTTCTGAGAGTTTCCAGGTCAATCACTACTAGTCGCGGTTGGTAAAACGCCCCGATCATATTTTTCCCCTTGGGATGATTGACCGCCGTTTTTCCTCCCACACTGCTATCTACCTGGGAAAGCAAAGTTGTCGGGATCTGTATGAAAGGAACGCCTCTCTGATAAGTCGCCGCCACAAAACCCACTAAATCCCCAATCACTCCACCTCCTAAAGCAACCAGCAGGGACTTCCTGTCACAATTTAACTCTAACAGTCTGTCAAACAGCTTTTCAGCCTGACCAAGATTCTTGGAAGATTCACCTTCAGGAACTTCAATGGTATCCGTATCCCAACCTTGAGCCATAAAACTGTTGGACACAACTTCGCCATAGAGGCTGTTGATAGAAGGGTGAGTGATTATTACAACCCGACTGGGTTTTAATACAGCGTTGAGTAACTCGCCAGTCTGTTTCCTGAGACCCGAGCCGATAAGAATGTCATAACTTCTTTCACCCAGGTCAATGCTTAAGCGTTTCATAATCCAATAAATTCTTTAATTGATAATTTGAACATGCAATTGGTCCAGCAAAAATAATAAAACAACCTGCACAAAACTCAATTTGTTTCAATGATGGTAGGAGTGATAAACACCATAAGTTCGGTATCGTCTTGTGTATCTTTAAAACTTCTAAACAAATATCCCAGAATAGGTATTTTTGAGAAAAGAGGTACTGCCTTATTGGATTCGACTTCGGTGGTTTCGAAGATTCCACCTAAAGCGGTCGTGTCTCCATTGCCAACTAATACTTCTGTATGTGATTCATTGGTTGTAATGATCGGTAAGTCCGTGGTGTTACCTCCTGGAATCCTAAAAGTAACATTATTTCCTCTGCCATTTTTTGTTGTATCAATGGTCATATATACCTGGTTTTCAAAAGTGACATGTGGAGTGACCGTGAGACTGATATTTGCATCATAAAATTGTACAGAGTTTCCTTCGGCTGAAGATACCAGATAGGGGATTTGCTCTCCGCTTTCAAAACGGGCTTCTTTATTATCCGCCACGACAACTCGGGGGCTGGAAATCGTTCTTGATTTGTCTATGGTTTCCAGGGCATTCAAAACCGCATTCAGTTTTAACCCGGGAAGCACATTACCCAGAAATAAATCGAATCCACTAACGCTGGTAGTCTGTTGTAAGTCTACGAGAAAATTACTATTCGTGCTGGCAGTAGCATTGGTGGGATCAACAAGAGTTAATGATCCGGGTGTTCCCGGTATTATTTCACCAGCCAGGCCCCACTGAATCCCCAGTTCCTTGGCATATTCTCTGGATAATTCAACAATCTTCGCCTCTATCAAAACTTGAGGCGTTGGAACATCCAGAACCCTTATGGTCTCCAGCATATCATCCACATTTTTTCGCAGATCATTCAGAATTAGCTTATTGGTGCGTGTATCCACGGTAATGGTGGCATCAGGACGTGGGCTTTTAAGAGCGGTGAGAGTTGCTGAAAGATCGGTGATATTCGCATTATCAATCCGCACCACTTCGGTGACCAGATCCTGTTCTGCTTCTCGATTGGCGCGCTCGGTAGCCGCTCTGGATTTTTCTAAAATTCTTGCACGTCCCTCCGCGACAAACACCGATTTTTGGGCAACACGGATAATATTATTACCAAAACATTCCCGCCCCAAACCTGCATTTGCAAGAATGATCTCCATGGCCTTATTCCATGGCACATCTGCCATCCTGATATTTACCTCCCCAGCTACTTCAGGGGAAAGAACGAAATTGTAACCACTGATATCTTCGAAGATGTTAAACGCGTTACGAATATTAATATTCTGGAAATCCAGGGAAATGGGCTCCTTTTCTCCACGTAACATCTTAAAACAAGTATCCTTTTCTACATTTGCTTCCCTGGAGGTATCATTCTCAGCCCCGGCCTCGCTTGACGCAGCGGATTCCTCGGACATCGCCAGGCGCTGTCCTGATTCTTGTTTAGAAGATTGAAGGGAAATGATTAATTTTTTCTCACCCTGTTTCTGAATTTCATAATCCGATGACTGGTTGAGAACAATTTCCAGGCGTAAAACACCTGCTTCTTTAAAGTGAATCGGGCGGATAGAATCTATAATTCCCTTGTCTACCTGTATACGGCTGGTTAAGTTTCCTTGATCCATTTTGGGGAAATCCAAAACCAAACGGAGCGGATTAAGAAGTTTAAATGCGGTGTATTGAACCGGTTGGGTCGACTCAATCGAAACAATAGAGCTTTGCCCTTCTTCGCGAGTATTTAGAGAAACAATTTCCCCCAAAGATCCACCCGCAGAAGATACTTCAGAAACCGGCAAAACTGCCAGCAACAACAAAAGAAATATCTTCATGAAGTAACGAGGTTTTTTGAACATTAATTTTCTCATGAGTTCGTATTGCCTTTTTTAAACAAGCCTTAAACGTAACCCTGCAACCTGGATCAATTCATTTTAACAATAGTCGGAGTGATAAACACCATAAGCTCCCCAAGAGTGTCTGTATCTTCGTAGTTTCTAAACAAGTAACCCAATAAAGGGATTTCAGAGAACAGCGGCACCTTACTTGTTTTTTCATCAATTGTGCTCTCGTAGAGCCCGGCTAAAACGGTAGTGTCACCATCCCCCACCAGAACTTCCGTATGCGTCTCCTTAGTTGAAATAACCGGAACGCCTTGGACGGTAACTGTCTCGTCAACAGAGTTCTTTGTCGTGTCAATGGTCATATAAATCCGGTCATCAGAAGTCACATGAGGGACAACAGTGAGGCTGAGTTCAGCATTCGCAAAATCAATCGAGTTACCCTCTGCCGTAGTCACCTGATAGGGAATCTGTTTACCGGATGAGATCCGGGCTTCTTTATTATCCGCGACGACAACCCTGGGGCTGGAAAGGATCCGGGTTTTGCCGTCTGTCTCCAATGCCTGCAAGGCAATATTCAGACCCGCCCCGTTGATAAAATTACCCAGTGTCAAACCAAACCCACTGGTAGATCCAGCTGTGAAAGTCTTTCCCAATTCCACTATAAAATTATCTCCATCCCCATCCGAACCCGTGACCCCTATGGTTTGCCCTACTCCAGTGCCAGCGCCTGTCACCGGGCGGGTGACTCCCCATTGAATTCCCAACCTCTGGGCATAAGTCTTGGTGATATTCACGATTTTCGATTCAATCGCAACCTGGGCAGTGGGAACATCCAGCACCCTGATCGTCTCCAGCATATCGTTCACATGCTTGCGCAGGTCATTTAATATAAGCGTATTGGTTCTTATATCCACAGTTATTTGAGCATCTGTACGAGAACTCTTTAATGCATTAAGATTTGCCGCAAGTGTAGTTATGTTTGCATTGTTTACGCGGATCACCTCGGTGACCAGAGCTTGCGCATTCTGCTCATTGGCTCTCTCAGCCGCCGAACGGGCTTTTTCAGCCACCCGCTCACTTTCCTCCGCAGCAAGAACTGTATTGCTTGCTATGCGGACAAAATTGTTATCAAAACACTCCCTGCCTAAATTGATGTTGGAGAGAGCGATTTCCAACGCCTCGTTCCAAGGAACATCATTCAGCCTGATGCTTAAGGTACCACTGACTTCCGGAGAAATAATAATATTGAATCCACTGATCTCTGAAAATGTTCTGAAAAAGTTGCGCACATCAGCGTTTTGAAAATCAAGGGAAATCGTTTCTTTTTCTCCGTACAACATGGGGAAACATGTATCTCTGTTTCCATCGTCCTTTAGACCATCGGCAACAACTTCTTCTTTATTTGCAACTTCGCTGGCAAGAGAATTCACTGGGGAAGACTGAGCCATTTCCTCATTTTGCAATCTCTCTGAGGACAACAAACTGACCATCAATTTATTCTTATTCTGTTTTTTGATTTCATAATCGACAGGTTGATTGAGAACAATTTCCAGGCGTAAAACACCTGCCTCTTTAAAGTGAACGGGTCGAATTGATTTTACAAAACCTTTATTCACCTGAATATTACTGGTCAAGCTTCCCTGGTCCATTTCCGGAAAATCCAGAACCAAACGGAGTGGATTAAGAAGTTTGAACGCGGTGTATTGGAAAGGGCGCGTGGACTCGATGGAAATGATAGAGCCTCGTCCTTCTTCCTCGGTGTTAAGAGAAACTATTTCCCCCAGGGATCCACCAGCAGAAGACACTTCAGAAACCGGCATAACTGCCAGCAAAAACATAAGAAATATCTTCATAAAGCAATGAGGTTTATTGGACATGAGATTTCTCATGAGTTCGTATTGCCCTCGTCAGGTGAACCCTGGTAAAACTGGATAATTTTTTGGTTTGTCAGGATATTACCGAGATAGTCTCTGAACTGTTCAATCACAACCACCTGACCATTCTGAATTTCTTCCACATATCCAAAGAAAGGACCAATTCGGTCACCCTTTTTCACCGTATAACCTGTTGAACCAACCTCAAACATTGCCGATACTTCCATTTTTTTCTTGATTATTCCAGTCATACGAAGGGTGTCATACTCAACCTGCAAAGGGGACTCATCCATATAAATATTAGATGACCTTTCAAGCGCATCACGATAATCTTCTACAACCTGTGCATATTCCTCGTCATCAAGTTCTTCCAATTCATCCTGGTTATTAAACAAACGTTCAAATTTCTTTAACTTTCTGTAAAGTTCAGGATGCTGGTCTTCAATTTTCTTAAATACCAGCAGGGCAACCGGTGGTATATCCTTTAACTCACCACCAAACAAACGAGCCACTGAAACGGGCGGTTGTTCTTCAGAAAAATCTATCAGACCCTGGGAGTTCACCAAAGGCCGGAAAGGGTCTCTCCTTCCAATCAGCAAATATCTTTGACCAGGTGGAACCATATCCTTTAATAAAGGATACTCTGGACCACCCGAGTCAATCTCTTCTAACAACTTAACTTGAATGAGACCTGCCTTGTAGGAAGCTTTTCTAAGCCCTTTATCAAAACCTGTTAATAAAGTCTGGTTGAACCAGTTTCCCGAAGGTGAGCTTAAAAAACCGGCATATTCTTCAATCTCTTTATCACTCAAACTTCTGTAGCTAAAGAGAAGGTTTCTCAAAACAACTTCCCGCATAGGCTCCGTAATGTTCTTACCCAGTGATCTCAAAACCTTGCTTAATTTTTTCCCTTCAAACTTCCTATTAAAGGGCTGCATCAGTTTGACATATGCCAGAAAAAGTTTTTTTCCAGCCCCGGTCACATAAGAATTGCGTTCAATGTTTTCCACCCTTCCAATGCGCTTTTCGCTTGGTGGAGAACCCAACAATTTTTTTAAAAAAGATTGTTTATCAGGACTTTTGGAGGGATCACTCGCTTCATTTTCGAGTCTTAATATTTTTTTGCCCAACGGACTTCGATACCATTGAATCGCAGAGCGGGCATATTCAGGTTTGTAATCATCATAAAAAGGCTGCTTCAGCAAGCGATAAAAACTTCTGGAAGAAATTGCCTGGCTTATGAGCCCTCTCGCAAATTCTTCCTGCCCGGGAGCCAGGGCATCCTCACGAATATTACCTGCCATCTGAGCAATATTTTCTACATTCTTCAGAGTGTCATCAAGGCCACTAAGCCTGAAAAGGGTATTGAGCTTATAATTTCGAGAACGCAAATCCTCCTGAACCTTAGCGGGTAAAGCTGAAACCAATACTGGCTGCATTCCCAGAAAAGTTATCCCTATAACAAGAAGAACTTTCAGATTAAATCCAGGTTTCATATTTAACATCACTCTCTAATTAGTCTTAATGCCCCGACCTCTTTCTCGCCGGTTTATTAGCCTTAGCCGGTTCCTTTTTCTTCGGCCCGCGATTTTCAGCACCACTTATAAATGAATAGGTTTTTGCCGTTAATGTAGTGTTTAGAAAATTGCTATTAGTACCAGAAACTCTGATTCTATTATCCACATCACGACCTTGTAAGATCAGGTTTTCGAAACTCACCAAACGCAAAAGGTTCTGCATATATTCTATGAAATCAAGAGTGACCCACAACTCTCCACTGACCTCAACTTTCAAAGGAATCTCTTTATAATAATCACTGATTTCACCTTCCTGCAAAGTTAGCTCTACCATCCTGATATTTCTTTTTTTCCCAAATTCCGCAATTTGCTCCAACAACCCCGGAATCTCGTCCTGGTCGGGCATTTGGTTGATATACGCTTCAAACTGACCCTTAACGCGAGACATATTTTTAGCTACCAAACCTCTCTCCGCGATTTTAGAGTTATATCTTTTCAGAGTTCTTTCTGCTTCTTCCCTCTGCTTGACAAGTTTTTCAAATTCCTCATTGGTAAAACTGTGCAAAGTGAAGAAATAGCCTAGAAATAGTATCAACCCAATACCTATTGCCCCACCCAGCATATGGGTAAACTGGATCCCTTCCAGGTCATCATAGGGTAGTTTGTCAAATAGCTTATCCATAACTGTTTTCTAAGCCGATTTGTTATTCTCCGGCATATAACAATAA
Source organism: Nitrospinota bacterium (assembly GCA_009873635.1). Taxonomy (NCBI): domain Bacteria; kingdom Pseudomonadati; phylum Nitrospinota; species Nitrospinota bacterium. Next base: position 127,084 of record WAHY01000001.1, on the reverse strand, counting down.
ATAATAAATTTATGAATTCCCTGACCTCCTATAATTCTCCGGGTAGATTTATATAGGAATGTGGTTTTGTAATATGGGAACTCTTGAATCCTTTTCATATAATCCGCCACCCCCTCTTCGCTCAGGGAATAACCCGAAACCTCTACAAATTCTTTTGGAAGAGCTTGCTTCTTTTTTCCTTTTCTTTTTCTTCTTTTCTTTTTCTTGGATGGATCGCCATACATAATGACCGGTATCTTTTTAGTCCTGAGATAGTCTGAATCTCTCTGAATAATGGAGGTCAGCCAAAGTCCGTCGGGAACGTTCATGTTTAAATCACTAACGATGGTGCCAGCGGGCATCTGTTTTTCTCTCAAACTGTCGATACCCGCCATTATAGTTTTCATCCTTTTTTGCCTGGACTCCATGGCCTTGATTTTTTTAAATTGGCCTTTCTTACCAGCCACCTGGGATTCCAGTTTACGAGTTTCGCTTCTTACAGAATCCAGGCGAACCTGCTCCATCAACCAGAGAGCCAATATAAAAAAGATCGCAGCAATAACAACCGCGCAGCATTTGACCACACGTTTCTGGATTTCAATCTTTCTCAGTTCATACCTATAGTCGTGGAGATTGATTCTTATCATTAGTAGTCAAACCTCCTTGTAGCCAGACCAACAGCGACTGTAGACAACCCGCTCATTTCATCGATCAATGATTGATCAAAATTCTTAGGGTTGATTTTGACACCCTGCATGGGATCCAGAACCTCCACAGACAACTTTAAGTAGTCGGCAAAATAATTATCCAATCCTCGAATCATGCTTCCCCCTCCACATAACAAAACTCTCTCAATGGGTTTGTCAGAAAGGGTGTTAAAGTATTCAAATGATTTTTGAACCTCTTCCAAAACTTTTTTATATGCTCGAGTAATTATTTCAATGACCTCTTCTTCTTTTATATCCGACGAGAATTTCCCCCTTTTTACATCTATGGTTTGTTTAAAAGGTATCCGGAATTTTGTCATCAGCATGGTTGTCAGATACCCTCCTCCAACAGGAATGTCCCGGGTATAACCCATTTCCCCATTCTGGATAATATTTATGTGAGTGAAGGAATCACCCAGGTCAATCAAGGCGACAGTTCCCATTGAAGACAAATCAGCATTCAGTCCAGCCGCGTTCATCAAGGCAAAAACATCCAAATCAATAATGGCCGGTTTCAAGCCAGCATCAAGAATTAGATCTGTTCTTTCATCGATCATTTCCCTTTGAACCGCAACCAAAAGGGCTTCCATCATTTGTTCCCCACCATGTGAGTCCCCGTGTTCTTCACTTTCCTTGTCATTCCTATCGACTTCTGCGCCTTCTAAATCTTGAGATTCTTCTTCCTTCTCTTCATTCACTTCCCCCAAAATCTGGAAATCGAGTACCACATCTTCAATATCGAAAGGAATGTACTGCTCCGCCTCTTCAGTGATCTTTGCAGAAAGCTCTTCTTCCGACATCACCGGTACTTTTATCTTCTTAATGAATACGGCTTCACCTGCAACAGCAGAAACGGCATAACGATTTTGAATTTTTTCGGCTTTGATTAAATTTTTCAGGGCTTCTGCGACGAGTTCCGGTTTTTTGATGGCCCCCTCGACAATACACTCCTGGTCCAACGGCATCATCCCAAACCGGGTCAGTTCATATTGGCCATCCTTGACCTCATTCAGTTGAACCAGCTTTATAGAAGAAGATCCGATATCAATGGCTACTAATGGGCTTTTTTTTGATAAAAACATATGTTCCCAAATAAAGTTTCAAAATATTAAGCCAATCCAGGGCTTAAAAATTTAAAAAAAGCAAACCTTGTACCAAACCTGACTGTGACCCAAAAGCTCTTTTAAAATAAGACTTTTAAAAACCGTTGCTCTAAATCCTTATAAGTAAGTGAATGATTTTTTAACACTTTTCACAAAAAATCATTCGCCTTGTTAAAAGTTATCTCCAACTCAACACTCAAGTTTTTCAATTTATTATCGATAAGCGCATTGGGAAATTGGAAATGAAGCTTCCCAGTCCCGAATATGAATGCCACGTCATTGTTCAAATTATAAATACTCCTTTAAAAATTATTTCAGGACTTTTTTGATTTAGATTTTTTTGGCGCTGAAGCAGAACTGGCATTTTCAGAGTCAAAAATTCTTGTCCTGTCTGCCAGCTTATATCCGAGAGCTAAAATAATTTTCCGCTTTGTATCAAGCCGGCAATCGTTCCCTTTCTCAATTCGATCAATTGTTTGAACGGTCACACTTGCCTTACGAGCCAACTCGGCCTTACTCATCATTTTAGCTTCCCGAATTTCCCGGACACAGTTAGTATTGGCCACAGTAAATCCCCTCCCTAATGATGGTTCTCCCTCATATGGATTCTTATTTAAAATACTTTTTATGGAATGCTTAAATCTTACTTTTAAAAATACCTATTTGTCAATATAATTTCATGAATAACTAATAATTTATTTAAATTTGTTTAAATTTAATAAAATTTATTAACTTAATCTCATCCTGAAGGTTATCGATGTGTTTTCGACTCCAACTAAATGCCGGTTGCAATAACCCTGCGATTCCCTTACATTCTCCCTTATGAAACAAGTGTATTTGGATACCTTTGGATGCCAGATGAATGTTGCCGATACGGACAGAATGGAGCTTATTCTGTTCCATTCCGGCTATAGGCGTACCCTGGAAAAGGAAGATGCCGACCTGATTCTGGTCAATACCTGTTCGATTCGAGAAAAGGCAGAACAGAAAACATTCTCTCTGTTTGGGGGTCTGAAGCCTTTAAAACAGGCCAATCCAGACCTGATCCTGGGATTAACCGGGTGTTTGGGCCAACAGGAGGGAGAAAAGCTTCTGCAACGTATGCCCTATCTGGATTTTGTAATGGGCCCAGACCAGGTAGATGGAATCGCTGAAGCCGTAGACCGGGTGCGTGATACGGGAAAGTCTTTTGTCTGGACTGGTTTTGACCGGGAAAAAGTATATTCCATTCCAGAACTTTCCCTGCCAAAAGCGCCAGGTCCCAGCACATTTGTAAATATCATAAAAGGTTGTGACAAGTTTTGTACGTTTTGTGTAGTTCCATTTACCAGAGGCAGGGAAAAATCAAGAGAACCAGAAGAAATATACGCGGAAATCCGTCATCTGGTTGATCACGGAGCTAAAGAGATTATTTTACTCGGGCAAAATGTGAATTCTTATGGCAAACGGGGACTGAAAAGCCCCATTCCGTTTCATGAACTTCTATACGGAGTTGCCCAGATCCCCGGCTTGCAAAGGTTAAGGTTTACCACCAGCCACCCTAATGATTTCACTCGTGAAACGATTCAGGCATACAGGGATATTGATATTCTGATGAACCATTTGCACCTACCTGTTCAAAGCGGCAACAATGAAGTGCTCAAGGCAATGCGACGTGACCATACAATTGAAGAATACAAGGACTTGTTGTTGGAATTGAAATCAGAAGTTCCGGGCATATCACTTTCAACAGATATCATTGTCGGCTTTCCAGGTGAAACAAATAAAGCTTTTGAGGATACCCTCAATATAATGCAAGAGGTTGGTTACAGCAGCAGTTTCATGTTTGCCTATAGCCCGAGACCTGGTACTCCGGCAAATGATTTACCCGATTCTGTTCCAGATGAAACCAAAAAATACAGGCTACAGGAAACTATAGCACTGCAAAGCAGACTGACCGCCGAACAGGGCCAATCCTATATTGGCAAAAACATTGAAGTTTTGATTGAAGGAAGATCATCCAAACAAGGCTATTCTTTCAAGGGCAGGAGTCCGCAATACTGGGGCTCAAATATTCGGACCAAGGTGGGAACTTTAAAGACGGGAGATATAATTAAAGTAAACGTCGAAAATGTAACCGGCCACTCCCTCAACGGCACAGCAATTCTCTAGTGCCCAAATTCCAGATGAATTTCTTTGTTTAGAAGTTCTTGCATAGCCAGAGGCGGGCTAATAAATAGCAAGGCGAGAGTACACCTCTTCTTCTACCATGGAAAGTTGCGGCAACACAACTTTTAAGGCGATACGTATCTCCCGGACAAACTTCAGATCCGGAGGCTGATCCCGGTCGGCGAACTTGTGGAGGGCATCAGTACAAAAGTGATCCAGTTCGATAATCTGGTTTAATAAGTCTGCGGGCAGGTCTTCCAGGCCAACCTCCTGATCTTCCAGAAACCTCAATACGCCGACAAGACTGAACTTGAGGTCCACACATTGCTCTCTCAAGTTTGCAATTAAGATTGATTCCCGGGTTTTTAGATCCTCGCAGATTTTAAACAATAGTTCTCGCAGATAACCATAAAAAACCTCATGCTGTTTTTTATCTTTGAACAAATCTCCCTGGCCGCCAAACAATAGAAAAAAGACAGCTTCCAGTTTATACTTGTCTGAAGCCATGACCGTATAAAGCATGGATTTAAATTCCAAAGCGTCAAAGGCCAGTTGTAAATCCTGGAATATTTTATTCAGCGAACCCAATTCGCCCTTTATCGCCCTGTTCGCATCTGCCCGAACAAGAGGCCCTGGCTCTTCCTGCCACACAGGAACCATTTGCACACCACCCGCCTCACACCCGACAATGGTCCACTCCTTCAGGGATTCTAAAAAGTCCGTGACAGAAAATACCTCCACTTCTTTAAACACTTTTGGGTCGACGGAAAAGAGGATATGTAGCAATTGTTTTTCAAGACCGGTAGAACAAAATTTTTCATCCTGGCAAAGCGGATCCATTTGGGTCGCCAAAGCAATATAGAGGGAACGCATGCGTAGCCGTTCCAGGCGGTATTGTTGGGAAGAGTAGGGGCGCACCCGATAGATTCCCTTTTCATAATCAACCAGGTCAATCAATATAACATCCCCCGGTCGAGACGAAAAATTCCTGAATAAAGATTGCATATCCCAAACTGTGACTGTCATGCAGCTTTTGCCGGGTAACCATTCATTAATCTTGATTTCTTCAGGAAAGTGCGCACCACCACAATACTGGTAAAACGGAATGATATCCTGTATGAAATAGGATTGTTTCAGCTTGGGAATTTCTTTCCCATCCTCATCCAAAAATGTCAACTCACTCTCTTTAAGGTTCGTGGGCATGAAAGGAATCAAACGGTGTCCTGGAATCAACACACCCTGTTTCAATTCCCAGGCTCCCAATTGTAACGACATGGACACATGGGCGATCTTTTCAACCACCGCCCGAAATGGAATAAAATTGCTGTCGTGGATACCGATCAATGAGGAATGATTGATCAAGAATTTTTTGAGCCGTTTCATGGCAGAATCGGAAACTTCCCTGTCCCATCTGCCTTCCAGGCATTTCGCGAATTCTTCTACACTGAATGGGGCTGTCGATTCCTGAATAAGTTTATCAGCTAAACGATTGAGTGAAATTCTTGATTGCATGATTATGAAGAAACAATTTAACGGTCCAGAATGGACGGCAGGTGAGACCTTGTAAGACGGCGATTAAGGAATCACTCACCGCATTACTGGGCATAGCCTAACATAAATTTCGCAAAGTGTTAAGAAATGTATTGCAGGACAGCGGCGAATAAATTCACCAGCCCCTAATAATGATGGAGGCCAAAAACAGTCGTTGCGGGAGACAGACAGAAAAAATTCCCTTCAACTACAATTAAATATTACCAGCCAGATACCGCAACGGATCATAACCTTTTCGTTGAATGGGCAATTTGTTTGATTTTACTTATAGGGAAAGATAAAATTCTACCATTCAACTAAAATAGTGAATTTAGCAGGAGAACTTTCATGGCACTAAATCTGGAACCTGTTTACCAGGAAATTTTCACCAAATTTAAAACTCGAAAAAAATTCGTAATACGGTCCGTAGAAAAAAACATGTTGACCTTGGAGCAAGATGAAGAGATTTGCGGACAGAAAGAACCCAAGATTTTTGAGTTCAAAAGCCCCAGGGAATTTGAAGAATTCGTTCGACAAGAAAACCAGATCGAAAACGATATCGAACGACAACTGCAAGGCAATAACATGCCCTATCGTTAATCGGTGAGCCACATGTGTGTCACCGGGTGGTCCATTGACCGTCTTCCTGCTGGATTTTTTCTCCAGGTTTTGCGTTGTCGCGGTTGAGGCTGGCGGAAATTTTCTGGACTTTAGGCAGGTCTCCGTCGGAGAAGTTTTCGTTTGTTGCTACTATTCTTTTTAATATCACCATTCGGTCTTCATTTTCTTCAGCAACAATGGCTGTGGCAAACTCTTTGAACCTGGCGTCGGTTTTTGTCCGTTCCGTTTCAAAAAATTTCAACAATCCGTCATTGCCTTCTCCCACCACATGATTTTTTTTGAACTCCTGAATATCATCCCGGTTAAACTCCTGCCTCTGCATGGCTCTTAACGCATTGAGTTTTCCCTTCGGAATCCTGGTTGAAGGTTTGAGCTTTCCATCTTCATCCACAGACCTTACAGAAGCCAGCAACAGGACATCGTTGCCCAATTCCTCGTAACTCCCCAGTATCTGGTTTTCCAGGGCGGTTTTTTGATCAACGATGGTGACGTTGACATCCACCAGTTTCTCGGCACATGCGCCTGGAGTTAGCAGGATTGCGAGAAAAAAAATCCTTAAACAATTCAAGCGGAATACTTCACCCAGGTCAGCACGAAAAGAAAAATAATTTTTAAAAACTTTCATCATCTAAGCAAATTTTTTCAGAATGATGGCTGAGTTTTTTGATCCGAAAGAAATACAATTGCTCACTGCAATATTGAGCTTACTTTCTCTACCCTCATTGGAAATATAGTCCATATCACATTCCGGATCCGGGTTTTCCATATTTATAGTTGGAGTCATATATCCATTTTTTAAAGACAGGGCAGACACCGTCACCCCTAAAGCACCTGAAGCACCCTGCGGATGCCCGACCATGGATTTGGTGGAGCTGGCCGGGATGTTCATCGCATGGCTGTTAAAAGTTCTTTTGACGGCCATGGTTTCAACTTTATCATTCAGCAATGTTGAGGTGCCATGGAAATTGATGTAGTCCACTTCATCTTTATTCAACCTTGCGTCCTTCAAGGCAAGGTCGAGGGCTCTTGAAGACTGTTTGCCGTCGGGCATGATGGCAACACGATGATAAGCATCACAGGTTGTTCCATAACCAATAACCTCTGCGATGATCTCTGCATCACGCGCCTTTGCGTGTTCCAGTTCCTCGAGGATTACCGTCCAGGCCCCTTCAGCCAGCACGAAACCTTCCCGATCTCTGTTGAATGGACGCGAACCTCTTGTTGGAGAATCATTGTAGTTCATTGGGTTAACTTTCATCCTCTCGAATCCCTGCATCATTGCCGGAGTGACACAGGATTCGACACCCCCTGAAACAAACCAGTCTTCCTGGCCAAAACGAATGGTATTAAATGCATAACCCAATGCATCGGATGAACTGGTGCAACCATTAGAGATTACATGGCTACGGCCCTGGAATCCGAAATACATGGAAATTTCACTGGATAACATGCCCACCAGTGAGTTGGAGATGGCATAGGGACT
>WAHY01000001.1:99782-119414 GCA_009873635.1 Nitrospinota bacterium | reverse complement strand
GGTCAATGCCGCTGATGCCTTGACAAGTGTTTTCCCAAAAAGATTTTAATCCTATACCGTTCGGGCTGACCGCTCCGAGACCGGTGACCACCACTCTGCGTGACATATAAAACGAAGTCTCAATTGGATAAAAAAATTATGAAGAACCCTGAAAATTCAGCGTTGGTTTCAAGTTGATAAGTTATGGTAACATACGGATGCTAAACTGGGCAACGATGCCGGCATACCAAAATTGCAAACCCTGTTCATCAAAACCACCTCCATTTGCTTTCGCTGAAACTACAAACAGGCCAAATGATTGTATCCGGATTTGAGGGAACCTCCCTCAACTCCCGTACCGAAGAACTGATCGTTAAGCAGGGTATTGGCGGATTGATTCTGTTCGAACGTAACTATAAAAACCCCGATCAATTACGACAATTAATCGAAGACCTCCAATCGCTGACAGCTCAAATTCCCGAAGTTCCTCCTCTTTTCATTTCAGTCGATCAGGAGGGGGGCAGAGTTGCTCGACTGGGGTCACCATTAACCCGGTTTCCTCCCATGTCGTGCCTGGGTCAAGCTGATTCGAATGACCTGGCTTACAGATTCGGACTTGGCATGGGGAAAGAATTACGAGCAGTAGGGGTTAATATGGATTACGCTCCTGTTCTCGATGTTCATTCGAATCCCGCAAACCCAATTATTGGACATCGAGCTCTGGATAGTGACACCGAAAAAGTAGCTCGATTGGGAACCGAGTTGATCCGTGGGTTTTATGATGCCGGGGTCATTCCTGTAGGCAAACATTTTCCCGGGCATGGAGACACTTCACAAGACTCCCATCTCACTCTTCCCCGGGTTGAAAGAGCGCGCAATTCATTGGAGGAAATTGAACTGCCTCCTTTCGCTCGCGCAATCAAGCAAGGTCTCGAGGTTCTAATGACTGCACATGTGATCTATCCAGCCTGGGATGAAAAACAACCTGCCACTTTTTCCCCTACTATTTTGATAGATGTACTGAGAAAGTCTCTTGGTTTTGAAGGGCTGGTCATGTCTGACGATCTTGAAATGAAGGCTATCCAGGACAAACCCGAATCCATCCCTTTATTGGGGACTAATGCTGGTATCGACCTCTTCCTCATTTGTCATGATCTCGAAAAAGTAAATATCCTGCAAAATGCCATGATCCAGGATATCGAAAGAGGGCTCATTCAACAAAGTACAATCGACCAATCCCTGGCTCGAATCTTTAAGGTTAAGAAAAGGTTGCGGACTTCAGAAAATACCGATCTTGATTTAGAAGATATTCTTCAAGAAAATCACAAACTCGCTCAGGAGATGCGGGAATATTTCAAAGAATGATCCATGAATAACGCATCAACCTTAAATGCCAACCATACCTCTACAATGGCAAAAAGATGGGGAAGGGTTTCCCTTCTTTATCTGGGGCTATTGGCCTATTTCTGGTCTTTTTCAAAATACGGATTGAACGTTTGGGACGAAGGGGGATATGCCAATGGAACCTTAAGAACCCTTAACGGGGAAAAAGCTCTGATCGACTTTAATCCCAATGGCTATCTCCCCGGACGTTATTGGTATGGAATGTTATTCTTCAAACTATTCGGTGTAGAGATCCAAAGTCTGCGTATTGGTGTGCTTCTTATAACCCCACCCATGATTTTAATGGTTTATTCCATCGGGAAAAAAATCATGCCAGCCGGATTTGCCCTGCTGGCAGCCTTGTGCATGCTTTCTGCCCCATCCATGTACTACAACCGGTTTTTCACCTTCTTTGTCGTTTTGAATCTATATCTCATTACAAACTTTTTATACAAAAAAAACCTGGCCTCTTTAACGGGTTTGGGTATGGGAATTATTTTAAGCGCCTTTTTCAAATTTGAAGTGGCTCTTTTTTCAATGTTAATAAGTCTTTCAATCATGGCATTGATGTTTGGTCAAAAACATTTGAGTGTGAGTATGCTTTCTGAAAAGGCGAACGCATCCAGCAAGAACTATTATCTGACAGGTGGACTTTTTCTCCTGGTTGTTGCAATCGCAACCTATTCGGGACAGGGCTATTTGACAAAAGTTTTCAAAATGGTCGTTGATGCTCATGAAGTATGGGGAAACCCATTTCCAGAAATTTTCCCATTCCTCACAGTTCTCAAGGAAGAGGGCTACCATCAAATGTTTGAAAGGATGTTGTTCTATCTGCCAATTGTTACTTATGGCCTTGTTGTGACCCTTCTTATCTATCAACTCACTTTGAAAAAAGAGTCGTTTAATATTGATAGTCTGACAGTTGTTGCCATTCTTCTATTTGGGGTTTGCGCTTTTGGTCTGGTAATTTGGCGGGCTGGCTTTGACAATCTACTTAGAACTCTGCCTCCGTTCTATTTATTATTCTGTTATCTATTGTATCGAGCCAGAAAGAGGGTTTTAACTTTTAAAGGACCTGTTAACCAAAAGAGTTTTATTTCAAACTTGCCCCTGAACCTCCTTACAGTTTTTCTTCCCTTTTTATTTTATTTTGAGATGAACACCCATCATGGATTTTATGCCGGCAGCATAGGTGCCATGAAACTGGAGACCACCCGTCTTTCTATAGATAAAGTTGATGTCTTTACCAATCCTGCAGAGGCTAAATGGGTCAAACAGGTCGTTGATAAAATTAACCTGTACTCAAAAAAAGGAGATGCCATTTTATCCCTGCCTCTAAATCCTATTTTTTATTTTCTCTCTGATCGGATCAACCCGACCCCATATGAATGGATTTTGCCAGGTATGCTGGAGGAGGCAAAAGAAAAGGAACTGGTGCAGACTCTAACGGACCAACCCCCAAGGGTAGTTATTTATATTGATATAGCAATTGACGGAGATGAAAAAAGACGACTCTCCCATTATGCCCCCTACCTATATAAATATCTGGTAGATAACTACGTCTTTCAGGAAAGCATAGGTTTTTTTCAATTCCTTTTGCCTAAAAACTCTTTTATACCGCTTGACTTTTAGGTATAATGACTAAAAACTACCTAATTTAGTGTAGTATTTTAAATGACTCTGGTGTAAAAACATTTACACCGATTTATTGTAAGAGTAACTGATTGCAATAATCCGATAATTCCGATTTATTTGGGAGACTTTTATAAAACAATAGGTTTTGGAAAATAAGGTAACCTTATATTTTGTAACCCTTTGCTTCCCCTCTCAAAGCTGGTTTTATTCTAGAACCCAGGGAATTAAGCTCTTAAAGTTTTATAGGTTGCATGAGTTCACCGTTTCATTTGTGATTCAGAAACCTGAAACGTCGATTTTCGGAGCTTTTGTTATTTAAGGATATTAGCAGCATTATCAATCATAGTTCGGTATACACAACATGCAAGATATAAAATCAGGGACAGCTAAGTTTTTAGGTTCCCGCCTCCGTCAGTGGAGAAAATCGTTACCCCTCAAATCTTTTGAATTGGCAAAGCTAATAAAAATTTCTCAAGGTTCTTTATCGGATATTGAGAATAACAAATCTTTGCCTTCAGCAGACACGATTGCAAAACTTTACCAACACACGGACCTGAATATAATTTGGCTTCTAACTGGAAAAGGTCCAATAGTAAAGTCTCAAAACTCTTCTGGTGGGGAAGAAGCCAGTGTCAATGAAGCCATGGAAACTTATGGTGAAGACCCTGCATTAAATGAGTTGATCCAGAAACTGGTTCGCACCTATTACAATGGAGACTCAGAGAAAAAAGCACATTTGGTTGGGTTTTTAATCGGTGCTGATCCGGGGGAATAGCTCCTGCAAAACATTTTTCAGAATTCAATTTAGCTGATGTTCTGAATTATATATCGACTCCTTCATGCGTTGCAGGGTCAAGCATTTTCAAAGTATACAGGTTGTAGTATAAGCCTTTGAGGCTCATAAGGTCTTCGTGTTGCCCTGATTCAACAATCCTTCCTTTATCCAGAACAATGATTTGGTCCGCTTTGTGGATTGTGCTGAGCCTGTGTGCAATGATGAAAGTAGTACGGTTTTTCATCAGTGTATCCAGGGCGTCCTGAATGAGAGATTCTGATCTATTATCTAAAGATGAAGTTGCCTCATCCAGAACCAGAATTTTCGGATCTTTCAAGATGGCCCTGGCAATGGCTATTCTCTGCCTTTCACCGCCGGAAAGCTTGGTTCCTTTTTCTCCAACAACGGTGTCATAACCCTTTTCCATATTCATTATGAATTCATGCGCATTGGCTTTTTGAGCGGCCTCTATAAGTTCCTCCTCTGACGCATCAAGTTTTCCATAAAGAATATTTTCTCTTACTGTTCCCCCAAACAGAAGAGTTTCCTGAGGGACCAATGCTATCTGGCGGAGGAAGCTGTTCCTCTCCAACATTCGGATGTTGTTCTGATCGAGGTAGATGGCACCCGAAGACGGGTCAAAGAAACGAAACAAGAGCTTAATGAGTGTTGATTTGCCCGCTCCACTGGGCCCAACCAGGGCAGCAGTTTGTCCTGGAAGCACATCAAAACTGACATCATGAATCACTTCCGCGGTATCACGGTAACCAAACGAAACATTTTCGAATTGAATACGTCCATCCAACTCATCAATTGGCACAGGTTGATCGGGGTCCTGAATCAGCGGTTGAGTATCGAGGATTTCATAAACTCTGCGAATAGCACCCGAGGCTTCCTGGATTTGTGTATAGAGTCTTATGAAAGTTCCAATTGGCCCGGCAATGATCAGGGCATATAAAAAGAAAGCGGCCAGTTCACCCGGAGTCGTTGCCCCATTCATCACCTGATACCCGCCATACCAGATAAGCAAAGTGGAAACCAAAAACGTAAGCCCCAGGATAAACGGACCAAAAAATGATGAGACCTTGAGCTTATCCACAGCTCTTTCAAAAGCTGTTTCAATCTTCCCCTGAAAACGGGCCCGTTCATAGGGTTCTCTGGTAAATGATTTGACGACCTTGATAGACGATATCACTTCTTCAAGAACAACCACAGCCTGCGCCACCTGATCCTGGAGCTTTGCTGAAAACATTTTTAACCTACGTCCAAAAATCCGGGCAAAAATCATCAGGGGAGGCAGTACCAGCAATATGAGACCTGTCAATTTCCAATTCAGATACAGAATGATGGCCATAGCTCCAAGTAAAGTGATGCTTTGGCGTAACAGCGCAACGGGAATGGTCACAAGCGCATTTTCTATCACCGATATATCGTTACTCATGCGGGACAAAATTTCTCCCACCCGTCGCTCCTGGAAAAAACGTAGCGATAAGGATTGAATATGGGAAAAAAATTCAACACGAAAATCCGTGGTCATTCTGTGACCTACAAAACCAAAAATATAGTTATGTGTGACTGCAAACGCAGCTTGAAGGCCTATGATAATGATTAAATCCCAGGCCAGGCTATCGAGCATCCCACTGTTTTTTAATACAACTACAGCGTTGATCATATTGCGGACAATCAAAGGCAATACGAGATTGATCAACGATGTTAAAGCCAGGCAAAAAAATGCAAAAATAAGGCTTTTTGCGTACGGCCTGGCATATTTAAAAATTTTTCGAAATTCTTTCATTCCACTATAAACGGCATTTCCGCCACCTTAAATTCAAGGGGAAATTGCCCAAACCACTTTATTTTCAATAATTTTACAGGCCGGTATCATAACCGGTAAAACATTTTAATTCAAACCTTATCAAGGGTAAAACCTTCCTCTTTTCAAAAAAATAAAGATTTCGATGTGATCATGTAAACTTTTTCTAAAGTTAATTATATTGCTGCCGTTAAGAAGAGTGCGCGTACCAGGTAAAAATCGGCCAGATGATGGGGAGAGCCTGGTAACTAATTATAAGATATATACTTAAAGGTTATCATTAACCACGAAGCAAGAGGAAAGCACATGGATACCCAAGCGGTACATTCAACGGGAAATCCGAAAGCGCCTGCTCCCAAACAGCAAACTGAGCCTTCAAACTCGGGGTCTAAAGCTACGCCCACTCCAAAAGTGGCCGAGGACTCTGTAGAATTGTCGGCTCAATCAAGGGCTTTAGCAGATGCAAGTCAAGGTAGAACGAATAGCGAACAAAGAAAGTTATCCGTGACCGACGATAACAATGTTGTTCTTCAGGTCATTGACTCCAAGACCCAAAAGGTAACGAAGTCGGTGCCATCTGAAGAGGAAATACAATTGAAAGACGCTATTCGGGAAGGAATCAACGACATAACGGAATAGGTTTGCGCCGAATTAATAACCGGATTTCTTAATAATAAGGAGAAGTGCCATGGAAGTTTCAAGCCTGGGAAATTTTGCTGCCGCTCAAAAACAAACAACGGAAACCAGCGAGGGAAACAAAGACGCTCGCGCATCATCCACATCCATTCAGCCTCAGGGGACAAATACCGAAGAAGCTCAAACGAGTCCTATTCCACCGGTTAATCAAACTGCTGACGCAGGTGGTGGCAATACGGTCAACCCCGAGTCCTCTTCAGGTGGCTCTGTAGATCTTCTTGCCTGACAAAATAGTGGGTTAATACATTTGGAACACACCGCTACGCGCAAATCTCCTAACGCCGCAACGAATTCATAAAGCGTTCGGTGATCTCTTCAGGTGTGTGTGTCACACGCCCTGTTTTAGGGTTAAAACAGGGTTCTACCTTGATCAAAAGAAAAACGGGTCCTTCGCAGTCCATAAGCTTTTCAAAAGCTGGTTTAATTTCTTCTCTTTTATCAACCTTTACAGCCTGCCTGTACCCTGCGCTTTTGGCAACTTGCTCAAGAGGAACCGCATTCGAAATAGAGCGTTGCTTACCCGTGGACTCATAGACCTCATTATCGACCACAACATGTACAAGGTTTTTGGGAGCCTCGGCCGCTATCATTGCAAGCGTACCCATTGCCATTAAAACGTTGCCGTCTCCATCCAGCACAATCACTTTACGTTCCGGTTGGCATAATGCCACACCCAGACCTATTGAAGATGCCAACCCCATGGAACCAATCATGTAAAAGTTTTCTTCCCGGTCTTTTAACGAAAACGATTCCCGGCAAATGTATCCGTTAGCATGCACAACAGGCTCGTCCTTCAATAGCGGCAACAACTCCTGAAATGCTTCAGTGCCTTTCATCAAACAAACCTTTCTCGACAATAAGTGTATAGGGAAGTTTTTCCTCGTTGATTTTTCTCATGGCGGTTTCCATAATCTGGTCTAAATTTTCTGGCTTCAATATTGAATAGGCCATTCCTGCTGTTTCCAGAAGTTTTTGGTCTATGTCTCCCATGATAATGTGTTCAGGAGCATCTTTACCGCCTTGACCTCTCCAGCTCGCGATCACTAAAACAGGAATTTTGTAAATCAGATTAAGAGAAGTGAACGCATTGAGAGAATAACCCAGACCTGAGTTCTGCATCAGTAAAACAGGCATTGAACCTGCAAGGTAAGCCCCTGTACACAACCCAACCGCCGCATCTTCACGCACTGCCGGAATGTATTTGACCTCCTCTTGTTCCAGTTGTGAGATCAAACCCGATAACAATGAACAGGGAACTCCTGTGAAGAAGCTAAAGTTTTCCTGAATCAATCTGTCTATGAATTTTTCAGATGTGAGTGATGACACGTGCTGCTCCTCTACCAGTTTTGAATGTTTCGTTCACCACCATATTCACCCTGAAGTTTATGGATGAGCTTGATATATTCGACAATTCTGGTTTGCCCCGGAAACTCCACTCCAAGGTCTTTAGCCGCCTGGTTAGACATCGGCACTCCATCTTCTCCCAATACGCCTTCGCACTCGCCAAAAGAATCGATGGTTTCCGCAATCAACTTACCCAGATCAAGATTATGGATATGTCCATCAACAAGATGATAGGTTTTTCCCGAGGCATCTGGATTTCCCATGACCTTCTGTATGGCCTGCACCACCGAATCTACGGAAACATATTTGGTGCTGCCTTTAAGGTCTACATTGTAGTTTGTGGCAAGATAGTCGATTGTTTGAAACCATTCTGACTTGTCAATCTGAGGACGCACCCCGTACATAGTGACCGGCCTGAGAATCGTTAAATCAAATGCCCGGCTCTTGTAGTAATAATGGCAAAATCCCTCAATTGAAGATTTGATAGAACCATAAAGGCTACTCGGCCAAACAGGGTGTGATTCATCAAGCGGATGTTCCTGATCCACTGTAGGAAGAATTTGCCCGAAGACGGTGCAAGAACTCATAAACACCACCTGTTTGACTTTTGCCTTTTTTGCCTCTTCCAGCAGATCAAAGGAGCCGTTGACGTTTACCTTTACCAGCTCATCAACAGCCTGAACCGGACCCGGGAAATGGGCAAGATGAACAAGAACATCCGCATCGTTCACAAGTTTTGCCAGGGATTCGCGATCCTCCAAACTTCCGATTATATAATCAACATCTTCAAAAGTTTTCAGATGCTCGACCACACTACCTTCACGAATCAGAGCCCTGACATTGTAAGTAGAACCCTCCGGGGTTTCCTCAACAATTTTTTTAATAAGATGGGAACCCACCATTCCGGTGATCCCGGTTAACGCTATATTCATTCCTAACCTCCAAAAAGGAGTACCTTTTCAGGCAACAGGTTATTTTAAATGGAACTGACCGCCCAAAAAAATGCGTCCAGCTTTTAGATTTGCAGAATTTTTATTATCTTGAGCGGCAAAAACGAAGTCAACCTTTTTCACAGATTCAGACCCGGCTCCTAGCTGTCTTCCTGGATAACAGCCTGGGCAGCAGCAAGTATGGCAGTGGGAACCCGATAGGGAGAGCAACTAACATAGTCTAGATCTAATGTATTAAAAAAGTTTATCGATGCGGGATCTCCTCCATGTTCTCCGCACACTCCCAAATGAATATTGGGCTTTACTTGTTTTCCCTTCTTAACCGCACTATCTACCAATTGACCCACACCTTCCTGGTCTACCGATACAAAAGGATCATTAGTGAGCAAACCTTTATCAAGGTATTGGTTCAGAAAGCTTCCAGCATCATCCCGGCTGAGCCCGAATGCAGTCTGTGTCAAGTCATTGGTTCCGAAGGAAAAGAAATCTGCCTCAACAGCTATCTCATCCGCTGTCATAGCCGCTCGAGGTAACTCAATCATAGTGCCTATTTTATAATCGAGATCCACCCCTGCTTTTTCAATTGCATCTTCAGCCACTTCAACAATAAGCTCTTTGACAACTTTGAATTCATTCACATGCGCCACAAGCGGCACCATTATTTCTGGAAAAACTTTGATACCTTTCTTGGTCTGCCTGCAAGCGGCTTCTACAATGGCCCGAACCTGCATTATATAAATATCCGGGAAAGTGATTCCAAGCCGACACCCACGATGTCCGAGCATGGGGTTGACTTCCTTTAACGTTTCAATTTTCTTCGTCAAAGCTGTCGGCGAAATTTTCATTTCTTTGGCCAGGTTTTTAACTTCAGCTTTAGAATTTGGAAGGAATTCATGTAAAGGGGGATCCAACAAACGAATTGTAACCGGAAGCCCACTCATCACTTTAAAGATTTCAGCAAAATCAGCACGCTGGATGGGAAGAAGTTTCTTTAAGGCCTCGTCCCGGACTTTTGCATCATCGGCTACGATCATTTTGCGAACCAGGAATATCCGCTCTTCATCGAAAAACATGTGCTCCGTTCGGCACAATCCAATCCCCTGCGCACCAAAGTCTCTTGCCATCAGTGCATCATGGGGGGTATCCGCATTGGCCCGGATCTGAAGTGCCCGAACTTCACCCGCCCAGGTCATCATTCTGGTAAAATTACTGGTCAAACGTGATTGAATTAAAGGAATAGCCCCTTCAATCACCTGGCCTGTCGTTCCATCCAGAGTTATTGAGTCGAGTTCCTTAAGCTGAATACCGCCCAATGTACATTTTTTTCTTTTAACATTAACATCCAGATTATTAACTCCAGACACACAAGGTTTGCCCATCGCCCGGGCCACCACTGCGGCATGTGAAGTCATACCTCCTTTGGCGGTTAGTATCCCCTGCGAAACACTCATCCCGTGAATATCTTCCGGTGAGGTCTCCATACGAACAAGAATCACCTTTTCTTTTTTCTCGGCCAGTTCCTGGGCCCGTTCAGGGGTGAATACAATCTTTCCAGCGGCTGCGCCTGGCGAAGCCCCCAAACCTTTTCCCAGCAATTTCAATTTCGCCTTTGGAGAAATCATGGGATGAAAGATTTGATCTAATTGGTTTGCTGGAACACGCATCAAAGCTTCCCGTTTACTTATCAGCCCCTCGTTCACCATATCAATCGCAACTTTGATTGCCGAAGCAGCCGTTCGTTTCCCAGCTCTTGTTTGAAGTAGAAACAGTCTCTGGTTCTCAATGGTGAACTCAAGGTCCTGCATATCCTTATAGTGGTTTTCCAGTTTCTGGTAAACCTTTACCAGGTCCTGATACACATCCGGCATATCTTCTGCAAGCATATCTATTGAATTGGGCGTCCGGATTCCTGCAACAACATCCTCACCTTGAGCATTGATCATGTACTCGCCATAAAATTTCTTTTCTCCAGTCGCCGGATTACGGGTGAACGCAACCCCTGTAGCAGAAGTATCTCCCATATTGCCGAATACCATAGACTGTACTGTAACTGCTGTTCCCCACTCATGGGGTATGCCATTCAACCTTCTATATGTCCGGGCCCGCTCTGTATTCCACGAATTGAAAACAGCCTCCACTGCCTTGTGCAATTGCTGCATGGGGTCTTCTAAGAAATCTTCCCCTGTCACTCGGACCACAAGGGACTTGAATTGTCGTATAAGAGCTTTTAATTCCTGAATGGTGAATTCCGTATCAAACTCAATTTTTCGTTTTAATTTTTTCTTCGTCAAAATATGCTCAAACCGTTCACCAGGAATCCCCAAAACGACATTCCCGAACATAGAGATGAAACGACGGTATGAGTCATAAGCAAACCACTCGTTCTTGGTGCTTTTGGCCAAGCCACGCACCGTTGCATCGTTCAGCCCCAGGTTCAAGACGGTGTCCATCATCCCCGGCATGGAAACACGCGCGCCCGAACGCACTGAAACAAGAAGAGGGTTGACAGGATCCCCAAACTTTTTGCCTAGCGACTTTTCAAGATCTCCCAAACGGGAAAGAATTTGATCCCACAATTTAGCGGGAAACTTATTTTTGTGTTGGAAATAGTAAACACAGGCTTCTGTGCTTATGGTAAATCCCGGGGGGACTTGTATCCCCAGGGAAGCCATTTCGGCAAGGTTGGCACCTTTTCCTCCGAGGAGGTTTCTCATCTCTGCCTTACCTTCGGTATTTTCATCACCAAAGGAGTACACATATTTCTTTTGCACCATAAAAAACCTAGCTTTAAACCCTCTCAAAGTATGGGTTAAACAATGTATAAATGGAGTGCGCTAGCCTATCTGATGGCAGTAAAGTTTTCAACCTTTTTTCAAAATGATTCGAGAAAAATCAGCCAGCTCTGAAAAAAGAGTGGAAATCTGATACAGAAGGTGCAAGCGGTTATTGCGTAACGAAACATCTTCAACCATAACCATTACTTCATCGAAGAATTCATCCACAGCAGGCTTTATTTCGGCAATTTTTTCCAATGCCTGGCGGAAATCCCTGTTTTGAGTATACTGAAATACCGGTTGTCGAATTTTCAAAAAAGCCTCAAATAACTTTTTTTCAGCCGGCTCATTTAACAATCCCGGGTCCACATCACCCTCAGCATCTTCATTGAGGATACTCACCACCCTACGAAAAGCTATCGCCAATGGCTCAAAATAAGGCTGCTTCTTCAGGTCAGAAAAGGCGGCGACCTTTGCTTCAATATCAACAATTGAATCCAATCCTGTAGATAACACACAATCAATCGCATCATGTGGAAACCCTTCAGCATTCAATTGAGATTTGTATCTCTGAGAAAACAAGTCCATCACATGTTTTTTGATAGCCTCGGGTTCAAGCTTCAGTTTAGATTCCATCAAGCCCAAGCCATCTTCGATAAGAGTTTCTAAAGAGACCTGCCAACCCCTATTCAGAAAAATCTGGATGATGCCTAACGCGTTCCGCCTCAGGGCATAGGGATCTTCAGAACCACTGGGTATCAAACCCACACCGATACAACCTAAGATAGTATCGAGTTTATCTGCCACCGCGACCACCGCCCCCAAATCACTGTCAGGAGGAGCATCTCCGGAAAAAGCCGGACGATAATGTTCTTTGATCGCTGTTGCCACGGCAGCTGTCTCACCAGAATGGGCTGCATAATACCCGCCCATTATTCCCTGCAATTCAGGAAATTCATAAACCATCAGAGTCACCAAATCCGCCTTGCACAAACGAGCGGCTCTCTTGACTTCTTCCAAGCTGTTTTTTGAATCAGTTTGCTTCGCCAAAGTTTCAGCCAGGCCGCATATCCTTTCCATTTTTTCATATAGTGTCCCCAGTTTTTTCTGGAACACAACGCCCTTTAATGGATCGACGAAATCATCCAGTTTTTTCTTTTTATCCTCATCATAAAAAAACCGTGCGTCTTCCAGGCGGGCCCTCAATACCCTCTCGTTACCACTTTTTATTTGAGGGCTTTCGGGCATATTGCTGATCGTAATAAAGCAGGGCAGCAAACCACCCTTTTCATCTGAGACATGAAAGTACTTCTGGTGATACTTCATAGTCATCACCAACAGTTCCTTTGGAAGATCCAGAAAACTGGAATCAAAATCTCCCCGGATTGCTACCGGATACTCCACAAGAAAATTAACGCTATCCAATAAATCCGGATCATTTTCCACCAGTCCTCCTGCTTTCTCTGCAAGGTTTTGAACCTGCTCAAGGATTTTTTGTTTCCTTAATTCAGGATCGACCATCAAAAAATGGTTAGCACTTTGCTCAATGTAGGAGGATAAGTTACTCACCTTAAACTGACCGGGTTTCAAAAACCTGTGGCCCAGCGATAAATCACCACTCTCAATACCATCAAAACTGAATTGCAAGGGCTTTTCATCAAACAATGCTGTTATCCAATGCAAAGGACGTGCAAAAGGACTTGCTTTGCTGGCCCAACGCATTTTTTTTGGGAAAGGAATGTTGCCAATAAATTGAGGCAGGAATTCGTTGAGATGTTCCCGGGTTGGGCGACCTTTTTTCTCGACACGGGCACAGACAACTTCTCCTTTAGAAGTGGTCTCGCGGGTTAAATCTGAGACATCCAGACCTTTACCCCGGGCAAACCCGATGGCCGCTTTGGTCGGTTCACCTTTTTCATCGAAGGCAACAGAAACATTGGGACCATGAAAAATATCCACGGAGTCTTCCTGCAAGGGGTCCACTCCTGTTACGGATACAACCAGCCTCCTTGGAGTACCCATAATCTGAGGTGCCTCGGCCTTAATCCGGTTGCGACCAAAAAAAGACGCTAATTCTTCCCCCATATATTCAAGGGCTGGCTGAACATAACCAGCAGGAATTTCCTCAGATCCAATTTCTATAAAAAGCTCGGGCATATCTTATCTTAGCAATGGCAACAAATGATTAATGACTTCAGAAAAACAGGTATTATCGAATAAATATCTACAAAGTCAACCACGGGTAAGAAGACCCCTTATGGAATCAGAGGACATTACATGTGTAGAAAAAAATTCAATGTTGTGTAATTTTATGTAAATATAGCTTAATTGATATATTTCAATAACCTACACCCACTGACCGGGTTGATTCATGACCACAATCATTTCCCTCATTATAGTCATTGTCTTTCTGGCAATACTGGGTAAAGTTTTTATTAAAGATTCTTCTGGTTCTTCAGGTAAAAAAAGAAGGCCCCTGACCCAGGTAATACTTCTCCAGTCTCTGAAGATGTCGAGGATAAAAATCCTGAGTCCAGCAATAAGAACCTAAAAACTGCTGAAATTAATATCAAAGGTTCTAACCTGTTTCATCCTCCCTCTGAGCCGGCATTTTTCACAGGCCGCAAAGAAACGCAGACTAAAATTATGGCAAGAACCACAACCAGACCAATAATAATCGGGATCAGCGGACACCCCGGTGTTGGAAAAACATGCCTGGCCATAAGCTTAATAAATAAGTACTCACCGCAATTTACCAACAACTGCCTGTTCATGGACATGCAGGGAGACCGCAAGGATCCGCCTTCCGCAGAAGATATTATGCGGCGGATCATTTTAAGATATCACCCAACCCAACCCTTACCTTCCGACAATAAAAAACTGGCAAAATTGTACAGAGTTGTCTTGAAATCACAAAAGGGAATTTTAATATTGGATAACGTGTCAGAAACCAAGCAGGTCAAGGCTCTGGCTCCTCCTAACTCCTGGGTAATGATTGTGACTTCACGGAAGCCTGTCAAAATTACTAAAATAGTCGCAATTGAACTTGAACCAATGGAAACTTTGGAGTCCCATACTTTATTAACCCGGTGGGCTCCTAAAATCAGTCCAACGATCAAGGAAGTTTCTTTTATATGTAAGGGACTTCCTATGGCACTGGAACTCGTTGGGAAACTTTATACCATCAATTCCTCAATGACTCCTGATTACTTCACAAAAAGGTTTGTGGAGGTCCGCAAAAGTTTTGGAGATAACGAAAAGAGTGATTTCATAACGGGTATCAGGGCTGCTATCAGCCTCAGCTACAATATGCTGCCCGATCAAACCGCCCAGGTTCTCAAAAGACTCTCAGTTTTTCCAGCTTCTTTCACAGCAAATGCCGTTTCTTTTATTTGTGAAGATCCCAAAGGCCTTTCACTAACCGGGTTGGAAAAATATGGTCTCGTCCAATACAACCCCAATACTGCCCGCTATTATCTCCATAATTTGGTCAAAAGCTTTGTAAAACCCTTGCTGGGTCCGGGTGAAAGGAATATGACTGAGAAACGTCTAGCTACCGAGTTTATGAATGTGCTTGAAAACACTCATAACCATATAGAGAAGGGCGGCAAAGAAGCTGTAAAGGGTTTCCGGTTGTTTGACATGGAAATTGAAAATATAAAAGCAGGTATGGAATGGAGCAAAAAATATTCCAAAAAAGATAAAGAAGCCGCGCAAATTTGCAGTGCCTACATTGAAAACGGGGCAACGTTGATCAGCAAACGCCTGTCTCCATCAGAATGTATTCAGTGGTTTGAGGCTGCCCTCACATCAGCGAAGCAACTTGAAGATAAAGAAGCGGAACGAAAACATCTCCTGAGCCTGGGGTCGCAATATGTCTTGTCAGGCAAAGTTCAAGAGGCCACCAACATCCTGCAAAATGCAGTCACGTTGTGCAAAAAAGAAGGCGATGATGAAGGACAAAGAACCGCTCTACAGCATTTGATCAGACTGAACCTGCAGGGAAATAACCACGCACTTACTATCAACTATCTTGAGGAAAGCATAGAGTTGCTTGACAGTGGCAACGATGTAGAAGAGTTTAAACTTTTAGCTCAGTTGACCAAAGCCTGTGCGCAAAACCAGGAATTCAACAAGGCCGCTCATGTAGGCGAAAAAGCAATGGAAATGATTTCGGTAAATGAAGATAAAGCCCTTGCCCTTGCACTATTCCATAGTCTCGGCATATCTTATATGAAAACAGATGAATCGGGAAAAGCGCTTCAAAACCTTGAACTCGCACTGAACCTTTGCCAAAAGGTTCCAAATCACCCTCTCAAGCCAGAACTGTTTAAGCTGACTGCTGATGCAACTGTAAAGACAGGCGATGTTTCCAGCGCGTTAAAGACTCTCCTGAAAGGACTGGAGGCCATTCGCAAAGAAAAAAACCTGGAAGCAGAAGGAGATATACTAATTCAATTAGCTGAAATCCACATACAAAACCAGAGCGAAGACCAATCTTTTGCATATCTGGAAGAAGCCCTGAACTTATCGAAAAAAATTAAAGACCGCCCGATGGGCGGGAAAGTATTATGGATGTGGAGTCAAGGGTTGGCAAAATCCGGAAATTTTTCGATGGCGATCAGCCAGGGAGTAGAAGCTTTAAAAATATATGAAGAAATTAATGATCCTGAAGCCAACACTATACGTACGCAAATCGATAAATGGTCCGGTAGTTAAACCCTTCAGGCCTGTAAATTGTCCTGTTTTTTCAGCAAAGGAAACTCCATTGCTTCCCTCTGCATAACGTAACCCTCAGCACATAGACGTGCCAGGTTTCTCACCCGACCAATAAATCCTGTCCTCTCTGTAACACTTATGGCTCCCCTCGCATCCAACTGATTAAAGGCATGAGAACATTTTAAAGTATAATCGTATGCGGGTAGTACCAGTTCCTTTTCAAGCAAGTCTTTGGCTTCCGCCTCATACATATCGAACCATTGAAACAATCGTTCCTTTCCAGAGGCTTCAAAGTTATATCGCGAGAACTGTTTTTCAGTTTCCAGATGAACATCGCCATATAAAACGCTTTTATTCCATTTGAGGTCATAAACGTTATCCACATCCTGCAGATACATGGCAATACGTTCCAGCCCATACGTTAATTCAGCTGTGACGGGTTTCAGGTCTACGCCTCCCACCTGCTGAAAATAAGTGAACTGGGTGATCTCCATACCATTCAGCCAGACTTCCCAGCCCAATCCCCAGGCACCAAGAGTGGGGGACTCCCAATCGTCCTCGACAAAACGTATATCGTGCTGCATCGGATCTACGCCCAGGGAAGTCAGGCTTTCCAGATAAAGGTCCTGCACGTCTTCAGGGGATGGCTTTAAGATGACCTGAAACTGGTAATAATGTTGAAGGCGGTTTGGGTTTTCCCCATACCTTCCATCAGTGGGTCTGCGTGAAGGTTCAACATACGCTGCGTTGTAGGGTTCCGGACCCAGCACCCTGAAAAAAGTACAGGGATTAAATGTTCCCGCACCCACTTCAATATCATAGGGCTGATGAAGGGCGCACCCCTTATTTGACCAATAGTTTTGCAAACTAATAATGATGTCTTGAAAATACATGGCTTCTGGGTGTATCAAAATTAGGTAGAAAAAGTCAACCCCTACGAGGCGTGGTTTATTTTAAATCGTCAAAAGCTCTCCGTACCGATTCAATGTTTTTTCGATAATTTACACCATCTCCATAACTGAGAAACTTAGAATATCTGCCGTGCACAAACCGGGTTTTTCGAGCATGCTTGATCGGACAAAAGTATTGTTCAGTCCTGGCCGCTATTTCCTGAACATAGGCGATTAAACCATTAAAGTATCCACAATAGAATCAGTTCATTTTTTCCAGCCCATTAAGATAACTAAGGTAGTGGCGGTCAATAACAATATAATCTTTGCGATCAACTTTCGGGATTCCATATATGGGAAAACAGATTGCCTGATAAAAAGAAACTACCATATCCATAAAAATTGCGGGAAACAGACAGGACCAGATCACCGGTGCCGTAAGAATGGTTGCAATCCTGGCATCCCGTAAATATTGACGGATACGTTTTGCCAGTAGGCGGTGCTGGTTTTTTACCTCTCGTTCAAACTTTACCCGCTTACGGTGAACCGTGTAAAAAAACTCTTCTTCCCCCTTTTGAAGCTCTTGAATCAATTGGTGCTCCAGCTTGCGCATACTTTCAAGAATTTCTGTCAACTTGTCACTCATAATTTCACCTTAATTAATGACCTCTCGAAAACAAAAAATTTCAGAAAGCGATCAGGTTTTCCTAACCACGATATTCTATCGCCATCGGCGGATAAACTGAAAATCTGTTAAAATCCCTGAAATAAATTTTAACAGGAGAAGCTTGTTGCATACCGTTTATAAAGCACTTGCTCCCGATAATGTAGAAAGAATTATCGATTATTGCAAGGATCACTCAGTTGAGAAGGGTGGGACGTTTGAAGTTTATCTCGATAACGAGGTAACGATGGTGGTCGTTAACTCTGAAGAAGGACAAATGTTTCGTCCTCTTGGAGCATTTTACTGCAATTACATCGGCCCCGGTGTCATTTCACTGGAAGATGAAGAACCTGAACGGGATAGCATGCCATCCACGACAAACCATATTAAAGCCATTAAGCAAACTATCGACAAATTGATTGAACTCGCGCACCCATAACCTTCGGAAAATAAAAAAACCTTTTCCTGCCGCAATGCCTGTTATTAGCCATTAAGGATCTTGCAATATGACTCTCTCACTAGCGAGTCATTCGCCGATACGAAGCTGGACCAGTTCGCCCCGGTAGGAAAAAACGACACGATTTGGTTCAATATTCGTGAGAGTCGCCGATTGAACAGATTCTCCGAGTCGGATCTTGCGGTTTTTACTTTCCGGCGTTGAAACAAAGATATGATTGGATGGACTACCTGAAGAAAAAAAGATTATGCCTTTTACCTTAAGGTTGGGGATTGAAACACCTCTGGAAATCAATGTTTCAGAATAGGGTTCAGGCTGGTTCGCTTTAGAAGTGGCGGTTTGAATCATGTCACGAATCTCGTTGATTTCCAACGGTTCAGGCACTTCAACAGGTTGGGAATTTTTGAGAACAGGTTCCTTTGTGACAGGTGGTAGAGTTTGGGTGACTTTTTCTTCAAATCGCAAATGACGTTCCGGGATGTTGGACAATGGAATTCCGATAGTCTGCCCGGAACTTTTTCTTTTAGCTGGTGCCTTTTTTTGTACAGTGGGTGCCTGGGAAACTTGAACCACATCATTCTCAGAAGAAGATCGCCCTGAAGCTATCATGGCAAGAACGATGACTCCTGCCAGCCCCAACCCCATCAGAATTGATTTGTTCCAGGAAACTTGCTGTATTGCCCGTTGTTTAGGATCATCCTGAAGAACCAGATCCTTCAAATCCAGATCTTTTTCAAGCAGCCTTTTGTCTTCTTCCAGCTTTTTCAGCGTCTCTAAAATTGTACTCATCGTATTACGCTTTCAACAAGTAGTAGGAAGAATTATTGGGCAACCAGTTTCGGAGTAGAATAAATCTGCAGCAAGTTATACAAAAGTAATTTACTGTCAGTATTAAAGACTCCGTCATCTTTGATGCTATTGTTGCGTTGGAGTTCCTTTACCGCCCGAATGGTTTTAGGTCCATATAACAGTGCCTCCCTTCCCTGGAAAAAACCCAGGAGCCTGAGATTTTTTTGCAGCCATATCGCTTCCTTACCCCTATAACCCGCGCTAAGAATCTCCGGTAAATTTTCATAATCTTTCCAAAGAATAATAGCTTTTCGCGTCCAAAGGGAATCTATAATAGAAAGCGGCATTTCTATTTTATCCACCGAACCAAACACTCCTGAATCTCCATTTATGGAAACCAGTGCCAGGTACTTTGTTCCTTGTGCGTTCGGTAAAGCAATTTCAAGGAATGCCGGGTAGTTCAGGCTTTTCAAGCGTTCCAGAGTGCCGTTCACTTCGAATGAAGATAGTTTGTGGTCCTCCTGGATCATTTCCAAATCTGCCTCACTCAAACCCTGCATTTCTTCTGGATCCACATTCCATGCCTCCAAGATCCATTTAACCGCTTCCAGTTTGCTTTCAATCAGCGTCAAACTAGAAAGGTAAGTTACCAGTTTCTCCGGATCTAAAATGCTTAGTGGTCCGCTGCTGGGAATCCTTCTCTGCAAAGGAGGAGGTTCGACCACCTCAGCTTTAGGCATTACCTGGGATATTACTGGAGCAGC
>WAHY01000001.1:52531-99684 GCA_009873635.1 Nitrospinota bacterium | reverse complement strand
AGAAAACTTCGGCAGATCATCGTTTTACCGGTTCCAACCTCTCCAACGATTTTTAAAAATCCGTTGTTTTCTTGTAATCCATAAACAAGGTGAGCTAGTACTTCTTTATGCTTGGGACTCAGATACAAGTATTTAGGGTCTGGAGTCAGATCAAAAGGTTTCTCTGAAAACCCGAAAAAATCTTGATATACGTTCTGGTGTCTGGGCTTTCTGTTATTATCCTTCACCCCGAGAAATTTGAGTGGTCCTGACTTAGAACTCTTTACTTCGTCGTCAGGATTTGCATTACCTTTTTTAACCTCAATAACCGCATCATAGGCCTCGCGCTTTTGTTTATGAGAAAGTGTATCGTAAGCCTCTTGTGCCGCTTCGATCCTGTCTTTGAGGGTAAGTTCATCCGATGAAGAAGCCTTTTCTCCCGAAGAATCAAACTGGCCGATCAGCTTTTGATATGCCAGATCAATTTCTTTCTGGGTAGCCTCAGGTTTGACACCAAGTAACTGGTAATAATCCGGTAATTGAACTTCAGTAATCATATGCGTTTCATCTCACTGGGTTGATAACCAATTTTTAACTTCTGCATGAGTTTAATGAGGCCTTCAAAGGCCACCTCAGCAAACTATTGATTTTTATTGTTTAATTTAATTTGCATTAAAAACTTTGGAAACTTCACACAAATAATATTAACTTCAATAAAAACAAAGCATTAAAAATTATCTCTAATTTCTTCAAATTTGGCCCCAACTGAATGATGGCCTATAACTCCTTAATATACAAATACTTGTTAGAAATGTAAACAAAAATCATCATCCGGGTAGAGGAGGGGATAAATCTCGCTTATACTGGTGGAAAAAATGGAGAAATTTGAGGATAAAAACCTTGGCCGAATCTTTATCAAAAGAACTCAAATGCCCTATCTGTAAAAACACCGCAGAGAAGGATAAAAGCAAAAATCCATTCCTTCCCTTTTGTTCTGAACGATGCCGGACCATCGACCTGGGTAAATGGCTTGATGGCAAATATGTCATCACCAGAGACGAACCCATTCAAGGTTCAGAACAATGAACCCGGACAGATCTGGAGATTTAGCGTTTCTCTGGCCCTACTGAAACCAAGGATAAGCTGGGGAGTCTACTACGCCTTATAGAAAAGGTCTGGTGGTCACGCATCGTTAAGCGGGGCGTTGGCTTTTCTTAAAAAAACTTCAAGAATTTGTTTCTGGTATAACACGACAACAATATCCATCATGCCATCACGATTGAAGTCCGCACCGGTGATCGATCGGGGTTGGGAGCCCACTGCATAATTATAATGTGGATATACAAACGTTCCGTCTCCCCTGCCTGGAATAACTGATATGCTCGCGCCTCTGCGATTGCACACAACTATATCGGGAACTTTGTCGCCAGTGAAGTCACCCGCAACAATATTATGCGGTCCTTTTTCCCCGGCAAAGTCTTCCAGCTTGAGGAACTCTCCTTTTCCATCACCAATATAAATGCTTAGACTGTCTTTCATAGGGCTGGAGGCGATCAGGTCCATCTTTCCATCCAGGTTCATATCATGATGTGCGATGAACGAGGATTGATTGCCACCTGATATTTTTTTTGGCGGCAGGAATGTACCGTCTCCATTGCCTAAAAACAGTTTGATATGTCTCACCTTGACAGCGTTGAGGGCCATGGCAATATCCTGATTGCCATCTTTATTATAATCATCAATGGTGATATATGCGGGTGTTGGACCAGCCTGATAAGATTCGGCAAGTTTAAAAGTGCCGTCCCCGACACCTAGAAGAATCATTAATTTGTTAAAACGTCGGGTAACAGCCAGGTCGATTTTTTCATCATTATTGAAATCCCCTGCTGCAACAGCAATGGGAAGCCTGCCAACCTTCACATCGGTCTTTAGTTTAAACAACCCGTCTTTCTGCCCAAGAATGATAGAAACATTTCCATCACCATAATTGCATAAAGCAATATCAGGGATGCCATCTCCATTAAAGTCCGCCACATCCAGAGCAAACGGCTCACGACCTGTCTCAATGGTTTGCGGGTCTTTGAAAGTTCCGTCTCCAAGTCCTTCCAGAAAATTCAGGGAATTTCCTCCAGAATTGACCACCAGTAAATCTGGGAACTCATCGTTATTCATGTCGCGGGCCAAAACCACTTCTGGTTTTTTTCCTACCATATATGAAACTGGCAGGGAAAATAAGTCTGGTGAGGGCTGGCTTTGCCCGCAACCAAACAGTAAAAGTGCCCCTGACAGGGACATCAGAATTTTTAATCTAAAAAGTACCAACCTGATCATCATGTTTTTTCCAGACTTTGAATAAGAGATTTTCCGTTTATACAGGATGCCTCGAAGCTTGTAAACGAAATTGAAAAGATGCTACAATTTTCAATAAGTTATAGCATATACAATCCTCAAAAAAATGCCCTTCCGCCATTATTTCAATTCCATTTTTTTAATCATCCTTCTATTTCTCACAGGATGTCAGAGTTTTCAATACGACCCATGGCCTGATAACGGTGAAGGTGTCTACCACACAGTACAAAAGGGGCAAACGCTCTACAGCATTGCCACGGCTTATGGTCTGGATGTAGAAGTTCTTCAGCGAGCCAATTTCATAAGAGACCCCAAAAAACTAAAAACTGGAGTCCGACTATGGATACCGGGGGCCCGCAGGGTTCTGTCGGTAAAAGTAAAAGAAAAACCTCGACCCCAAAAAAGTAAAGCGCCCCCCACAGTAAAACCGAGAAAAGGTTTTCTCATCTGGCCGGCAAAGGGAACACTCACATCACGGTTTGGAATGAGAAATGGGCGTAAACACGAGGGCATCGATATTGCCGCTCCCAAAGGGACACCTATACATGCTGCAGCAGCGGGCAAAGTGGTGTTCAGTGGTTGGGGACCCACGGGTTACGGGAAAATGGTCATCATAAAGCACAAACATCATTTAACCACTCTTTACGCACATAACTCCAAACTCATTGCAAAAAAAGGAAGTCATGTTAAGCAGGGACAAAAGGTTGCTTTGATGGGAAGCACCGGCCGGTCCTCTGGATCCCACCTTCATTTTGAAGTACGCAATGACACTCACCCAAAAGATCCTATAAAATACCTGCCTCTTAAAAGATAAGGTTTTCTTTTTTTTCAAATTTTGCTAAAAACCCAATATTGCCACTCAGGCGTAATATGAATTCTCAGGAAGGCACAAATATGGAAACTGTTAAACAAATTATCCGTGATATCCCGGACTTTCCCAAAGAAGGAGTCATCTTTAAAGATATTACACCTCTACTGGGCGACCCTGCGGCATTCTCGAAAACCATAAACACCTTGAAAGATCGTTACGCCGACAAGAGTTTGGATGCTGTCGTTGGTGTTGAAGCACGAGGGTTTGTTTTTGCCTCAGCCCTGGCCTACGCGTTAGGGACCGGAGTGGTCATGATTCGTAAACCGGGGAAATTGCCTTACAAAACTTTTTCGGAAACTTACTCCCTGGAATATGGAACGGATACTGTCGAAGTACATCAGGACGCATTCCGATCAGGACAAAATATCCTTATCATAGATGATGTCCTGGCTACTGGAGGAACACTGGCTGCAACGCTGGATCTAATAAAGAAAAATTTTAACGGTGTGAAGGTTACCGAAGTAGCTTTCATAATAGAACTGGACTTCCTGAAAGGTCGCGATAAGCTTAAAGACACTCCTCTCCACTCTATGATCCATTACTAACCAATGCTACGCTGGCAATGTCAGTTTTTTCCCTGATAAAAAGCTAACTAACTGGTTATTGCTTCGCACCTGTGGAAGGGGATTTCTTTGGACAGGGCTTCGGCTAGTATGCGGGTGTCTTCCAGATAGTCAGGAGAAATCATAAGCTCAATGAGTCCGCGGGAGGCATCAATCGTTCTCACCACAGCTAAATTATCATAGCCTTCAAAAATGCTGACAATGTACGCGATATCTTTTTTATCGACTTTGACCTGCCATTGAATAGAGTCTGTATGCATATTCAGATCTTGATTTCCAAAAAATATATATTGCGTTACAGGCAAGTCTTAATGATTAGTTTTCTCCAGCAGTAACATGATCAGGCTGATGGCAGAAGGGGTAACGCCTGAAATACGACCTGCCTGCCCCAAAGTAACCGGACGAATTTCTTCCAGTTTTTGAATCACTTCATGAGACAGTCCGGATATTCCCTTATACTCAAAACTTTCTGGTATACGGTAATGTTCCAGTTTCTTCTGCCGGGCAACCATCTGATTCTGACGGTTAATGAATCCTTCATACTTCATCCTGATCTCAACCTGCTCTCCTACCAATTGTGGAACCTCTTCACCATCGAAAGCTCTCAGCAATCTATCATGCGACACTTCAGGGCGGCGCAACAACCCTCCCAGGGTGGTGGGATTTCTTAACTCCTGAATACCAAGCCTGGACAACCTTGCAAGCGTTTCAGGATTGGGAGCAACTGGCGTCTCTTCAAGCCTTTTGATCTCCCTGTCTACCGCGCAATATTTTTCCATACACTTTGCAAGCAAGGTTTTATCCACCAGTCCCAGCTCATGCCCCTTTTGCATCAGCCGTTCATCAGCATTATCCTGCCTTAAAATTAAACGGTACTCTGCACGAGAGGTGAACATACGATAGGGTTCCTGTGTGCCTTTAGTCACCAGATCATCAATGAGAACACCAATATAACTATCCATGCGGGTTAACAAAAACGGCTTTCGGTCCTGTGCCTTCAGGGCAGCATTGATTCCTGCCATGATGCCCTGGCCTGCC
The DNA here is from genome assembly GCA_009873635.1 of Nitrospinota bacterium. Taxonomy (NCBI): domain Bacteria; kingdom Pseudomonadati; phylum Nitrospinota; species Nitrospinota bacterium. The sequence goes on along the minus strand of WAHY01000001.1, from coordinate 94,884 downwards.
GCTTCTTCGTAACCAGAAGTGCCATTGATCTGTCCCGCGTGAAAAAGACCGCTGACCCTCTTGGTCTCCAAAGACGGGGTAAGTTGCGTTGGTGGAACATAATCGTATTCTACTGCATAACCCGGCATAACTATTTCCGCCTGCTCAAGGCCCGGGATAGTTCGCACCAGCTTTAACTGTACCTCTTCATCAAGGCTGGTGGAGATGCCATTAGGATAAATCCAGTCCGTATCCAAACTCTCAGGTTCAAGAAAGATATTATGCGAATTCTTATCGGGAAACTTAACAACTTTATCTTCTATAGATGGGCAATAGCGTGGACCTACCCCATCTATCACTCCACTGTATAAAGGTGATAAATGTAAATTATCACGTATGATCTTTGCCGTTCGTTCATTCGTTGCAGTAAGATGGCAAGGAACTTGTTCTCGGTCAATAGCAGGGGTTGAAAACGAAAATGGCCGTGGCACCTCATCTCCAGGCTGGAGAACACATTGGCTGAAATCGATACTATCCCTTTTTAAGCGTGGCGGAGTTCCTGTTTTCAGGCGACCCAGTTCAAACCCGGCCGCAAGAAACGATTGCGACAATTTAGTAGAAGGCTTTTCTCCCACTCTTCCAGCCGGTCTGCTTTTCAGCCCAAGGTGTATGAGTCCGTTTAAAAATGTTCCGGTGGTGATGACCACAGACCTGGACTTGATTTCCATGCCCTTTGCTGTTCGAACACCCTTTACCACTAAATTCTCAATAACCAGTTCATCAACTTCATCAAATATCAAATCAAGGTTTGCGGTATTTTCCAGCACACGGCGCATAGCCATTTTATATTTGTTCTTGTCAGCCTGTGCACGATACCCATGAACTGCTGGACCTTTTGATGAATTCAAAACCCTGTACTGGATTCCAGTCTCATCAATCACCCTGGCCATTTCACCGCCAAGAGCATCTATTTCACGAACAATATGGCCCTTTCCCACTCCTCCAATAGCCGGATTACACGGCATCAAGGCAATTTTATCGGCCTCCAGAGTGATCATTACCGTGGAGCACCCCATACGCGCTGCGGCCAACGCCGCTTCACAACCCGCGTGCCCGCCGCCAATTACAACAACATCAGCAATTTTCATCAGATTTAAACCGGTTTATTGATCGAGCCTTCTATATTACAACAATTCAGGGTAAAAATAGAAGTTTGAGTTTGAGTCTCAGGGAATCATCAGCCCCCTGGGTGGTGGATCCCGTCAAGTGACGAAACGCAGACCGGATCAGTCCAGTTAAAAATGTTACTTTATATAAAGATTTCAAAACGATATTCCAACCCATGGAATAATGTTTTGAATAGAAATACACGTTGCTTTTATATGTTTCTACAATAACTTTTTCCCGGTGTTCCGGCTGATGTGTGCTTCTACCAAGCAGATGCTGAATCTTTGTTTCTTGAAAAAAACAGATTCGTTTCCCATATTTTCTCGCCCTGCGGCAAAAGTCATCTTCTTCGTTATATAAAAAATAATTTTCATCCAGCAATCCAATTTCTTCGAATAACTCACGCCGGGCCACAAAACAACAACCCGAAATCACCAGAGCTTCCTCCACATCCTTCATTTTTTGCAATTCATCACTTGGATTATAAAGACCCAGAATTTTCCATGCCGCGTCATAAGGGGTGTCCTCCCAGAGCCTGGTCGGGCTTGGCTGACCAGATTCGTCAATAATTCCAGGACCAAGAATTGAAAACTCCGAATGCTCCTTTAAAAACCCGCATATTTTTTTGAAACTGTTTTCAATCAGACAAGTATCAGGATTCAAAAAGGCAATAAACTTTCCTGTTGATTCACGGATACCCTGATTATTTGCGGCCGAGAAACCTTTATTAACATCGTTGCATATTAAACGAACATCAGGAAAACTTTCTGAAACAGAAACAGCGGTATCATCTTTAGAAGCATTATCGACCACAATAACTTCAAAGGAGATGTCGTTGGTTTTTTCGTAGATAGATTTTAGACAATCAAAAAGAACATCTCTCGTGTTGAAGCTGACAATGATGATTGAAAGATCAAGACCGGGCGGTTCTTTAAATAAGCGTTCCGTCATTTATATCTCATCCAGGACAGCCTGATAAATTGTTGTCATTGTTTGAGCTGACTGATCCCAGGAAAAACGTTGACGCACCACTTCTCTCCCTGCATCAGCCATAACCTTTGTCCGATCCGGATTTTCAAGTTTTTCAAGGATGGCCCTGTAGAGTGCCGGAATATTTCCCGGAGGAACCAGGGTTCCTGTAGCACCATCTTCAATAAATTCTGGAAGAGCCCCCACCCGGGTCGCTACGATGGGTAGTCCCGCCCCCATCGCCTCTGCCATTGATAAACCAAAACTCTCAATACGAGAAGGGAAAACACCTACAGCACAATTAACAATGAATTTTTGAATTTCATCAATATTCATCCATCCATGAAAAATAACTCGATCCTGTATCCCCAACTCCTTAGCCTGATTACGATAGGAACCAGTCATATTGCCTTCCCCGATCAAATGGAGCCTTACTTCGGGTATTCTGGCAGCAACTTCTCTTAATGCCCGGAGAAGTTCAGAGATACCCTTCTGCTCCTCCATCCGTCCCCATAACACCAGATCCCTGGAACCCTGATTTCTCATTTCCACTTTGAGCCAGCTGGGGTCTATTCCAGGAGGAACCACCAAAACTCTTTTTCCTTTTTTATGTCTTAAACCCTTGAGAACCAGTTTTCTTGAGAATTCACTGAAAGTAATAATTCTTGAAGCGTTGAACGCTGATGAACGCAGCAGGTAGTTATTGATATTTTTTAAAAAATTCAGCGGCCGTAACATCCCTCGAAGCAGACCCGTTTCCGGAATCATATTTGCGTGACTGGTAAACAGGTATCCAGCCCTGAAGTCCCTGGCAATTTCACCGGCAAAAAATGCCTCTTCAGCATTGCCATGTATAATGTCAAACTGCTCCCATTTCATGAGACGCTTCAAAGCCCGCGCAAAGGAAAAGATATCAAAGTTCAATGTTGCGCAATGAAAATGGGTAGCCCAATGAACGGTATACGGAGGGTTGGCTGAAAACTTTTCACCATGACTCTTAGAATAAAGCACATGGACATCATGCCCCATTCTCTGCAAAGCGCAGGCGAGGTGATGAACAGCTATTTGACCACCACCCGCAAACTCAGACCATGGAGAAGAATAAATAGTAAGACAAATTTTCATAGGGGACCAGTAAGCTACCAGTCATAAGGACAAAGCGCCGTAACAATTATGTCAAACTCAAATTAAAATGGGGCTTTATTGGAGAGATCACCACGGGATTTATTGTTTTGGTTTCCAGTTTGCAACCATCATCTGTGCTTGCTCTATTTGTTCCTGAGACATTTTCTTTTCAATCGACTGAATCTGTCTTGTAGCATCCATATGGCCCTGCAAACCAGAAAGATTGTACCACATGTGGGCCAAGACATTACTATTCGATTTTCTATCATAAAACATACCCAAGTAGTTTTGGGCTTCAGGAATCCCTCTTTCTGCATCATTCTTTAAAACTTTTAAGGTAGCGGGCAAATCTTTATTCACCATTTTGTAAATACTTATTTTCTGATTCGATTTTCAATTTCAAAGAACGCTGAAACCATTTCAAGGCTTTATTCGTATCTTCTGGTACTATCTCTCCGGAAGCATACATGAGAGCCAGATTAATTTGCGCATCGACCGCACCTTTTTCAGCGTTGTAGACCAAACGCTTCAAGACTTGCGGAATATTTTTCTTCCTAAAATTAGTCTTTACAATTTTTTTAGTATGAATTTTTGTTTCTGCTGCGGTCTTGTACCATTTCAAAGCCTTCTGTTTATCTTCTGGAACTCCTTGTCCAGTTAAATACATAACAGCCAAGTTAATTTGCGCTTCAATAATATCATTTTCAGCGTCATCGATTAATAACTTCAAGGCTTGAGGATTGTTGTTCCTTGCCCAATTATACAAAATATCTCTAGTTTCATTGTATCCTTGTTTTAAAGCAAGCTGGTACCACTTCAAAGCTTTCTGTTTATCTTCTGGAACTCCTTGTCCAGTTGAATACAACACAGCCAAGTTAAATTGTGCCATTGCATAACCTTGTTCAGCAGCAAGTTGGCACCACATTATAGACTTCTTAATATCTTGTGGAACACCGTCTCCATTTCCATACATCACACTCAAGGTGTATTGGGCCTCAGGAATACCGTTTTCCGCATCAGATTTTAAAATCTCTAAAGCTTTTGAAACATTCTTGTTTGCCAGCTCGTATATATTCTTTTTTGCTTTAAACCCTTGTTTTGCAGCAAGTTCAAACCACTTTGCAGCCTCTTTCTCATTGTGGAATCCCCCTTCTTTATTTGCATATTTCATGGCCAAATTGTATTGGGCTTTAGCAACACCTCTATTTGCATCTGCAAATAAACCTTCCAGTTCTTTAGGGATCTTTATTTTCTCCAGTTTTGACAAATGTTCTGCTGCCTCGTGATATCCTTGTTCTGTAGCGAGTCGGTACCACTTGATAGCTTCTTTGTAATCCTGCGGAACTCCTTTCCCCAGGTCGTACATAAATCCCAAAAAGAGTTGGGCTCTGGAATCACCCTGTTCAGCTGCTAACCTATACCAATTAACCGCCTCTTTATCGTCTTTTGGAACCCCAAACCCCATATCATTCATAAATCCCAAAAAAAATTGAGCTCTGGTATCTCCCTTCTCAGCTAACGGCTGCCATAACTCAAAGGCTGTTTTATAATCCTTATTTTGATACGCCTCCCAACCATTTTGAAAGTCGCGAAAAAACACTCTGGATACAATACTGAAAACAAGTAGAAAAATAAAAGCGGGGATAATTATGCGTTTGGTGACACTCATATGCCAATAAAACAGGACGAGAACTGTTTATGAAAGTGATAATGGGAAAGAAGCTTTATAAAGCATCTTAATTCTGGGAAATCAGATAAGTGCATATTCTAAAGACATCATTGCAATATTAAAATCTGTCCAAGAATTGACCATTAGCTTCATATATTTCAGGAACATGGGTTCCAAAATCAGTGTTTAAAAAACTGTTTTAGATTAGCACTTTAAACTGGAAAATACATCTCAAAACTGCTTATCTAAATATGAAGAAATTATATCTGGAAAGATTGTGGTGAGAGCTACAATATTTTTTTCTTGTTAGGTATAAATTATGGGGTTAAGCTAAAGCTATCCATTATGAAAAAAAACCAATCTAAAATCTGGCACGTTATTTTCCCTATTGCAACGCTACTGTTCTGTCTATTTGCCTCACCTGTGATTGCAGAGGAAGATCTGTTGGATAAGGAAAAATCGGACACCGCAGTTAAAATGCTGGTATTCCCAAAATCTCTCAGGGTGATAGAAAGCCTTGGGAGCATGAAGGCGAACCCCGTTTTTTCTGACCCAAAGATAATTAGAAGAACACTTTTAAAACTCGACCCGGCCAGAATCGCCCCCGCAAAACCAGGAGAACCTTTAACCGGTCCAGTGAATAGAGACAGCCTCAGCCAAATATCCAGCAAATACAATGAAGATGTGATCTTCATTTTCCGCCGAACTTTAGATAAAGGGAAAAGTTCAATCCGTCACCAGGGATTGCTCTATCTGGCCAAGCAGAAAAAAGTACTGGCTTTAAAGGAAAGCAGTGAAAGTGTTTCTGGAAGTTTGCAAGAAATCGACTTGGCTGGACTCAAGGCCCTGGCCCGGGAAGCAAAAAAAGTTCTGCACTCTTACAAATTCGAAAAACGTCAATCAGCGTATTAGTTTTTAAGAATTGAGAAGTTTCACTTCACCAATCACCATTCATAGTTCGAACGAGATGATGGCCCACCTCTGTCCGAGGATGAGAGACTTGCCACAGGCTCCACTGAAAGTTCCATTAAAGCTGAAATACGTTTTTCAATAGGTGGGTGGGTGCTGAACAAACTGGCTAAATCTTTACCGGTCAAAGGGCTGACTATAAACATATGCGCTGTCGCAGGTTCCGCTTCCATAGGAATCTTTTTGGAAAATTGATCCAGTTTAGATAAAGCAGTGGCTAACGGAGCGGGAGTTCCTATCAGCTCAGCCGCAGTCTGGTCGGCTTTATACTCCCGGGTCCTTGAAACTGCCATCTGAACCAGCATTGCTGCAATAGGCGCTAAAATCATCATGATGATCATTAGAGCCGGGTGGCCTCCTCTTTCATCATTTCTTCCTCCACCAAACAACATGCTCCATTGGGCCATATTAGCCAGCATGCTGATGGCACCGGCTAAGGTTGCCGCAATGGTTCCGATCAAAATATCTCTGTTTTTAACATGCCCGAGCTCGTGCGCCAGCACACCTGCCAACTCTTCATGATCGAGAATTTTGACGATTCCATCGGTAACAGCAACCGCCGCATTTTCCGGATTCCTCCCTGTCGCAAAAGCATTAGGCTGGTCAGAAGGTATCCTATATATTTTTGGAACGGGAATTTCAGCCCGATGAGAAAGTTCTCTTACTATATTAAAGATCTCTGGAGAATCGTATTCACCGATCTCCTCAGCCTTGTACATGGAGAGAACCATCTTATCGCTATAAAAGTATGCGCCAAAGTTCATGGCAACGGCAATTACAAAAGCCAGAATCATACCTTCTTGCCCACCAAGAGCCATTCCTCCAAAAACAAGAATTAACGTTAATCCACCTAATAATATTGTTGTTTTTATAGCGCTCACTACTGTACTCCGAACTAAAAATTTTAATCTGTGAATATATTTTTATTTTACCTGTTTTTAATTTGCGTGACTACCATTTAAAGGATTAGAAAACAAAACTCGAAATCAAAAGCCTTTAAAGGTTCAGAAATACCCATCAAAAAATTGCTCAACCAGGGAAAAAAGTATGAGCCCGACTGCCAAATTAATGGCTACTTTCTTCGGTATTGAACAGAAATAAATTTATATATTTTTATCTATTAAGGAATACTAATATGACCACCTCTATGGATCAAACAACTCTTACTCAAAGGGATAGGAAACCTAAACAATATACAAATGATTTTGAAAAGCAATTAATGGTAGAAAACTTAAAAACTGCTGTAGAGATGTACGGAAAAAAACGACTACGAGAAGGTTTTAGATCTGCCAAGAGAAATAATGCTTTCAGGTTTCATAGTTCTCCAGCAACCAACCATTAAAGCGGATATTTCCTGTTATCATCCTATACCTGCATTTCTTCATCCATGAAATAGATCGCTCTCCTCATTAAGGCGGTCCAGCTGATCCGAAGTAAGCACAATATCTCCTGCAGCACAAAACTCCTTCACCTGATCCACTTTACGTGCGCCTACCACAGTGGTGGTGATGTTCATTTGCTGTATCACCCAGGCGAGTGCCACGTTAATGGGGGCTGTCTTTATCTCTTTAGCAATTTCCTGAACCGTTTGGCGCAGACTTTGCGAATTATCTAAAGAATACTGTCTGTACAGGTGATATTCCTTGCGGATGGGTGTCTGTAATGCCTCTTCATCCAATCTACCAGCCAAGAGACCACGGGCACTGGGCGAACACGCCATGAAACCAATACCGGCATTCTCACATTTTCTTAAATGCTCTCCTTCATACTTGCGTTCAAGCAGGTTATAAGGAACTTGATTGACGGTGAACAACGAGGCGTTATCTGACATCAGGTCAATGTCTTTCGCCTTGAAATTTGAAATGCCTACAGTACGAGCCTTGCCGCTCTCTTTGAGCGCAGCCATGATGTCACACATCTTCCGGGTATTCGCAAAGGAGTCTAAATACATTCCCGGCCAGTGAACCAGATATGCATCGACATAATCCCGACCAAGATTTTTCAATGTACCTTCAAGACGCGACTGCCAGGACTCAAGTGTCATTTCAGCATCGGGGGTAATTTTTGAAATTATGAGGACATCATTTTTTCGTGAATCCAAGGCTCTACCGAGACGACGTTCAGATTCCCCGTCGCCATAAGCCTCGGCGGTATCAAACGCCAGGATTCCGCATTCCAGAGCGGTCTTCACCACCCGGTCGGCATCTTGTTCCGAACACACGTCGCCCCACTCTTTGCTGGCGGCAATCTGCATGCAGCCCAGAGTGAGGGCCGTCCACGGGATATCGAGTCCTTCAACTTTTATAGAACGCATCATTTCTCCATTTATTAGCGATGGTTAATTAATTATCATCCTGAAAAATATTTTTTATCGTGCCGGTTGTTACAAATCGCAATTGTCCAAACCCGGCTACAAGCTCAATTGATGAATGCAACACTATTCTATAATTAAAGCAGGGGTGTTTCTACGAAAAGTAGGAAAAATCATAACCAGAGTGTGTGGAGGGAATATGGCTCCTCATTCTTGGAGGAAAATCGAAGTTCAAGCCATTTCCGCACACACCCTGGCCAAATTGAGGGGCTTCCTTTTCTCTCTTACATAGTTGAAGCAGGGCATTCATATTTAAAATTCGGTTTTTCAAGCGATTGGATTGAAGCTGTAAAGCTTCTTGAGTTGGGTATTACGTACGATGCAGCTGAACTGCTGAATTTAAGTCGCCGCACTGTAAATACTCACAGGAACAATATTCTCAAGAAAATGAATTGGAGAAACAATGCTGGAATGACGTTTTATGCAATAAAGAAAAATCTTGTTCATGACCACCCCCCTTCCATTAGAAATTTCATCCATTTTATTACCCTTATTTAGTTCTATCGACTCTATTCATTTTATTAATTGTGACGATAAACTATTCACAAAAATCTATTTACTGGAGGTTTAGAGGTTATGAGGTCCATAAGAGTGAAGAAGGGGGATGTGGTTTTCGCAGAAGGAAGCATCAGCGATGCATTTTACATAATACTGGATGGGCATTTTGAAATATCAAAATTAGACTCTTTAGGAAATAAAAGATTGATCGGCACATTGAGGCCAAATGAATTTTTCGGTGAAATGGGTCTGATTACTGGTGAGTCGCGAACAGCAACTGTAAAAGCATTATCACACGGCGAACTTCTAATATTTTCACATGATGAATTCAATGATCTATTAAACAAGAAACCCAAATTCTTAAGGCCGATTTTAAGGGTCATGGCTAAACGCCTGAGTGATAGTTTGCCTCAGGCTAAATAGAAACACCTGCAACCCTGCGATCACATAATTGACTTTCAGGCATGAGGGATCTGCATGGACTTGGCATCATTTGTTCGAGACATTTCGGATTTTGTCCTGGTTATCATCGCCATTTTTATTGGAGGGTAGTATCAAAAGCTTTGTTGATATTCCAAGGTCATGTGCGATATCCTCTTCCAAAACCATCCTGCCCTTTGTAAAATAGAAAACACACCCACTTTCCTCAATGGTTTAAGGCATGAGACCCGGTATCCTCGTAAAAATCATTGCTCTGATATTCTCGCTGTCGATCTTAATCTCTTGCAGCAAGACCCGAATTTTATACAACTATTCAGATTGGTTTCTTCTCAAATGGTTCGACACCTATTTCGATCTGAACGAACCGCAACGTTCAGAACTGGAAAAGGGAATCGCCCGGTTGCTGGACTGGCACCGAAAATCAGAGTTGGCAGGAATGGCTGAACACCTTACGCAACTGAAATCCAGATATCAACGTGGACTGAAAGGGGAGGATATCGATTGGATTCGCATCGAGCATAAACTATTCTGGAACAAAATAATGGATCACGCTGAGCCGGATCTGGTCGCTTTCCTGTCTACTGTTGAAGAGAGGCAAGTGCGGCAAATGGAACAGGAGTTTATAGAAAAAGAAGATTGGTTGGTCAAGCAGGCCAAAATGACTGCCGATGAGGCTAAAGCCTCCACCCTGAAATGGTTTTATGGACTTTTAGAGAAATGGATGGGAGACCTGGAACCGGACCAGAAAGAACAGATCGCCGGTTGGGTCAAGGCAGACCTTGAGTGGACCGCAATCAAACTTGAAAACCGAAATAAATTTCAAGCCGAGCTGGCCCAACTCTTAAGATCCAAAAATAACTTAAAAGAAAAACTGCATGTCTGGATGCATCAACCCGAAACCCATTGGACTGAAGCCTTTAAAAAACAGCTTGAACGTAAGAAACAGGAATGGAAAGAAATTATTTTAAAGGTCGATGCCATCACCCTGCCTCGTCAGCGGCAGCACGCCGCCGATGAATTACAAAAATACATCGACGATTTTTTAATCCTCAGCCAACAACCTGCCAGCTGAAAGTGAACAAATTATTAAATGATGGAATCATCTTTGAATTAAGTCTTTGACAGACAAAACCCTCACAATTGAACCATTTTCAGTAATAGCAAGATGCCTGACGCGTCTGTTCTTCATAAAGTCATAAGCTGCTAAAGAAGATGTATCACTTGCCAAAGATAATATAGAGGTGGTCATCAAAACTGAAACTTTGGTGGAGTCCCGTGGGAGCTTCTGGGCAATGGCTTTTCGAATCAAGTCATTTTTTGTAATAATTCCAACATAAACTTCATCTTTTTTTACGAGCAGGGAACCAACTCTTGAAGAGTTCATTTTATTGATAACTTGTTCAATCATGCTATCAGAATCGATATAATGTGGAGGTGAGCTCATCAATTTTCCAATAGTTGTATCTTTTATCTTCGCCTCATCTAATTTGATCTCGCCCTGCCAATCTTCAGTAATTGCAGCATTAATTTTGTAAAGTGCTCTGAATAAAAGGACTATACTCCCTGATAGGGAGTTGGTGCCGAAGAGAAGACTCGAACTTCCACGTCCTTGCGGACACATGAACCTGAATCATGCGCGTCTACCAATTCCGCCACTTCGGCATACATCTGGATAAATTTGAAACCGCATTATAGCAAATTCCACCGGAATTAAAACGTCTATTAATCCCGCCCGATTCATGCCTCTTATAATTTGTGGCCTTCGATCTCGGTGTGTTCCAGCTCGGCTTCGGCTTCCTCCTCAGCTTTGATCAGCGACTGCACCGACATATGATCTTTAAAAATGAAGAACAGCCCGCCACCTATCAGCACGATGAATCCCACCGCCCAGGCCACCATGCCAAAACTGACGGCGGCTATTTCGGCTTCTCCCCGGATATCGTGAAGGGCTATCAAAACCCCGGCGTTGAACGAGCCCAGAAAACCCGGTGTGGGCAGAATCGTTATGAGTACGCAAATCATGACGGCTAACAGCAACAGGGACTCCAAACTTTTATCCTGCAGATCATAAGCAAAATATAATGGATAATAGGCCGATACTAATGCGACCCAGGTTAGCACTGAGAAAAAAACGATCTTCGCCAGCGCTCCGGAGTCTTTGATGATTTTGCACCCTAACGCAAACTCTTCGAGCATGAACAGAATTTTCTCCCGCCATTTTTCCGGGATGGGTTTCACCAGCCAGCCGACCCAGCCTTTAACCAGTTTTTCTTTATAAGCCAGTAAAAACATGAAACAGAGCAAACCCATAACGACGATCGCGCTGAACTTTCCGAATCCTGACACCATGGTTTGAACGGACAACCCGGAAAAGGTGAGTTGCGGGTCAAACAAATCTGTATGGAACACAAAGACCCACACGAACAATATCAGCAGGATGACCAGGTCGAACAATCGCTCGACAATGATGGTCGAAAACGATCCCGCGAAAGTGATTCCGTGCTTTTTTCCGACTAAATAGGCGCGGAGGAACTCCCCCGCCCGCGCGGGTAATATGTTTCCCATAAACCCGATCATAAGCGGTGCATAAATTTCTTTAACTGAAATTTGTTTGAACGGTTGAAGCAGAACCTGCCAGCGGTAGGCACGGGTCACATAACTGATCATGGTGAACCCCAATGCGGGCAGGATATAGATGAAGTCAATATCTTTGAAAGAGTCAAGCAGTGCGTCCACTGATACATTGCGCAGGGTGTAATAGAGCGCGACGGCGGCTATGGCGAGTCCGATTAATAGTTGTCGGGTTTTTTTCAATGTTTCAGTATTTCCCTGGCTTTATCAATGTCCTGTTTAATCTGAACGACCAGATCGTCGGCAGACTTGAAAGTTTTTTCGCTGCGAATACGTGCCACGAACTGGACTTCAATTTCATGGTTGTAGATCACCTGGTTGAAGTCAAAGATATGCACTTCCACGCTCAACCGGTCGCGGTTGAAGGTGGGGTTGAACCCGATATTCGCGACCGCATCATGAGCGTTATCTTCATGAACCACGCGAACCGCATACACCCCTGTGCCCGGTATCTGCACCTTGGAAGTGTCTATATTGGCGGTCGGGAACCCAATGGCCTGGCCGGTTTTATAACCGGAAACAACCGGGCCTGTTATGGAATAGTCGCGGCCCAGGAATTGACTGGCCGCCTCCACCTCTCCCGATTCGATCAGTTCCCGCACATGAGAACTGCTCACCGTTTGACCGTTGACCTGGAAAGGATCGACCACATGCACCTTGAACCCAAACTCTTCGCCCATCTTTTTAAGGTAGGGAATGGTTCCCTCCCTGCCACGTCCGAACGCGTAGTCGAATCCGACCACCACCTCCTTCACCCCTATTTTTTCGAAAAGGATATTTTTTGAAAAATCCCGCGGTTGCTGGTCGGCAAATTTTCGGGTGAAGTCGGCGCAAATGACCAGGTTGATTCCAAACGATTCTATCAACTCCATCTTTTTCTTGAAGTGGGTCAATAGGGGAGGGACTTTTTCCGGCGCAATGATTTTCAAGGGGTGCGGTTCGAAGGTGAACGCGATGGAGGTGCCCTCATTCTCCGTGGCGAGCTCCGCCGTTTTGCGGAACAGGGCCTGATGACCCACATGCACTCCATCAAAATTGCCTATCGCTATTACAGGATAGGGAATCGGACCGGTTATATTTTTTGTGCCTCGAATAATTCTCATAAACTCACCCTATACTACCCCAAACCACCTATTATTCAAGGTTCGTGGTGAACTAAAACACGATGCATTTATGCCTGTAATCTGTTAGAATGGTTTTTCTCAGGACAAGATTAGGGAGCACAAGAATGTTTGATATCGGATTTTTTGAACTGATGATAATATTGGGCATCGCCGTTGTGGTGATTGGTCCGCAAAATCTTCCCAAACTCGCAAAAGCCATTGGTAAAGGCTGGGGTGAGTTTCAGAGGACATTCAGCGGCCTGAAACAAGAGGTCATGGATGAGGCGGAAGGTCTCAAGCAAACCGTCAACATGGATTCTTTGGAACAGGATATCAGTGCCGCTACAAAAGTTGATGTGGATGTCAACCTGACAGAAGCCGACCTCGATATCGCAGGCGACCTGAGAAAAAAAGAAACCTAGGCGTCGAGCCAACGAACGATAGCACAAACAAATCCTTTTGGCTCTGCTTGGAGAGTCTTCCCCGCTATCAGCCAAATCAAGAACTCCAATGATCAGTTCTGTATCGTTTCACCCTTTTATTTCTCATTTTCCCCCTGCCTTATTCGTTGCAGGGTTGGCCCTGCTTTTTTTAGCCCGCAAAAAAAATGATGACAAACTAAAAGCCGCGGGTGCGTTCAACCTGAGCCTGGGTCTGTTCGCTTCGGTTGTTGCCGATTTTTCGGGAATGGTCTCCGTGGATATCAACCTTCTCGCGGTTGTAGATGTTGAAGGGCATCAGGGCTATTCGTTTTTGTTTACCATTTTATATGGATTCTCCACGGGCTACGCCTACACCAATACCTTTTCGAGAACCGCTATCGGCTTTTACTCAGCCGGACTCCTGGCAATGGGCACCTGCCTGTTTTCCGGTTACAGCCTGGTCTTCTAGCTTAATGTGTGGAAACCCCGAAACGGTGAACCAGCTCACCTCCAAAGTAGCCCGTGCCGAGAACACAAGCCCCCCCAACGGCAATGATCAATAAATATAAAACCCTGCCCCAGGTTTGATGAAAATATCTGGCAACAATAATGGCTGTAATGTAGACACCTGTAGTGGTGAAGGCGAACAACAAATGACGGGATAAAAAGTCACGGAACTTTTCGGTATTTTCCAGGCTGAGCATGCCAAGAAAGCCGACCAGCAAAACGGGGAACAGGCACCAGAACCCAAAGCGGGTGTTAAACCGGCCCGCGGTTTTTGCCACCTCATCGTTGCGCAGGGATCCATAAATTTCAAAAGCCACTCCACTTGCCAATAACCCTACTGGGAAGTGAACGATCATGGGGTGGAGTTTGGCGAAGAATGTCATGAAGTAATGTTTAGAAAAATAAAGAATCCGCTAACTTTTATTTGATCGAAGCCGGTCGATTTCGGCAAGAATAATTCCCGCCGCTACGGATACGTTGAGGGATTGCAAGGCTCCCTTTCCCGGAATCTGAACCACCTTGTCACATTTTTGTTTGACCCGGTTTGAAAGCCCCTCCTGCTCATTACCCATCACCACTACAGCGGGAAATTTTATCTTTACATCGAAGAGAGTTTCTTTTGCGTCCGTGTCAGCCCCTACTACAAACCATCCCTGTTCCCTGCAGTCTCTCAAGGCGGATGGCAGGTCTGTGCAGCTGAATACCGGGACCTCTTCGAGTCCGCCTTCCGCCATTCGCGCGGCAGAAGATGGGATCGCCTTTTTATCTCCGGGAACGATTAAGCCCTCCACACCAAAATAGGCGCAGGTCCGCAAAATCGCTCCCTGATTATGTGGGTTATCAATATTGTCTAACGCAACGACAAGCCCCTGTTCAGACATTTTGCCTCTGATCAAACGATGAACCGATTCAGGCAAGATCGGTTTGACGACCATGACCACACCTTCATGGTGAACCCCTGACGCTACTTTATTGAGAGACTCCTGATCCAACACGCGGTAGGGAAGTTTATTTTTTCCACAATAAGCTTTGACCTCTTTCAATTCAGAGGATCGTGCACGGCTGAAAAATACACGCAAGAGACTTTCCGGTCTTGCCTTGAACGCGCTCATGCAGGAATTCCATCCGTAGAGGGTATACTCTTCCTGCTTCTTATACTTCTTGCGCACACTATCTGGACGCGTTTTCTTGAAAGTAGTTTTTTTCTGATTCAATGATAGTTCTCTGAAAAAGGGTTCGTTTCATTCGACAAACTCAGCATGACAAGCCAACCCCAGAGGGTTCTATTCGCCACCCGCCGCTGACCGGGGCCCCACGGCGAGTGCCCCCTTTGCAGGGGAGGCCACAGGAAATAGCTGATTGAGCGGCCAGCTTGTTTTGCTCGCCAACCAGAGTCATTGCACATTGCCCCCACGGCGAGTGGTTAGCCGTGTCCACCCATCATGAACGCCTCATTATCTTCGAATCGAGGAGGGGGAAGGTGTTGAACCTGGCTGAAAAATTCTTCTGCCTGATGCATGACTTCTGAAGCAGTTTGGCATTCGAACATTTTTTTTCGAAACTTAGCCGCACCGGGATAACCAAACACCAGCCAGGACGCAAACTTGCGCAAAAAAATGAGGGTGGATCGTATATCGTAGTTTTCCTGCAATCCGGTCAAGTAGCGTTTGAGAAGTTCAAAGTTGGCACGCTCAACTGAAACACCGGCGCATTCCTTAAAAATCCATGGATTTCTTAATGCACCACGACCGATCATCACGGCGTCCACTCCTGATTCCCGCAACCTTTGTTTTGCCTGATCCGCACTGCGGATGTCGCCATTGCCAATGATTGGCAGTTTAGCCCTTTGCTTGACTTCCGCAATGAGATCCCAATCCGCTTTACCTTCATAACCCTGAGCTCGAGTGCGACCATGAATGGCCACCCATTCGCAGCCAGACTGATAAGCGGCCTCGACACATTCGTGAATGGTCAGCTCGTTTTCATTCCACCCTGTTCTCATCTTTACGGTGAGAGGCAGACGGATGCCTTTTTTAATCGTTGTCAGGAAAGATTCCAGATGAACCGGATCACGCATCAACGCCGCCCCGCATCCTTTTTTAATCACTTTTTTTACCGGGCAACCCATATTGATGTCGACAAAATCGGCACCGGTTTCTTCAACAGCACTCACCGCCTTGACAATGTCTTCTGCCGACTCGCCGAAAAGCTGTATTCCCACAATGGTCCCGGGGTTTTTATGGATGCGCATCATTTTCCGGGTCTTTTGAGAATTGAAAAAGAGTCCTTTTGCCGACACCAGTTCTGAAATCAAGACACCGGCTTGCATTTCATCCATCAACTGGCGAAAACAAACATCGGTGATTCCCGCCATCGGTGCCAGCCAATACGAACTTCGGGCGCGTGTTATCAATGATTGTTGCCCCAATGGAGCGTCAGAAAGAAAAGGCGACGGCATTAAGTTCATAAGTTTTCCAACCCTGAACAATAAGAATGAAAATGAGGAGGAGGGGGTGCCTTAAACTCAAAATAACGGTCGAAACATTGAAAACTCAACGTCCAGGCGTGGAGCCCATACTCATAAGTTTCACTTTCTCCTTCACCATAGATCTCGTCATTTAAAATTGGCAGACCATAATTGGATAAATGCACACGAATCTGATTGGTTCTGCCAGACAAGGGAATCACTTTCAAAATTGAATGAGTATCGTTAGAGGCTAACCATTCCACTTGTGTGATTGCAGATTGTGGCTTTAAGATGCCCTCACCCACGCCCCGTTTGGCCCCGGCACGCACCCCTATCGGCTCATTTAAAGTGAACCTTTTCTGTTCGGGTTTTCCTTTTACCAGAGCAAGGTATTCTTTTTTTATCCGTTGCTTCTTGAATTCTTTCATTATAAAACCCGCTGCCTGCTTAGAACGGGCAAACACAATCAATCCTGTGGTCGTTGCGTCCAACCTCTGCACAGGACGCGGGATCTCTTCAGGATACATTTTCCGCAGGACTTCGGTCATGCTGTTTTGAAAATATCTTCCACTCGGATGAACCGGAATGGGTGCCGGCTTATTGAACACACGGATATGCCTGTCTTCATAAACAACCTTCAGCCTGCGGTCTGCCGGAGGTTCCTGACGAACACCCGCATTAGTGATGATGCGGTCTCCCTCACTGAGAACATTTCCCGGCAAAGCTATTTCACCATTTAACAGGATATCACCGTTCAAGATCTGCTCAATCCAGGCTTCCCGTGTTTGATAAGGAAAGCGTGATGAAAAATATTCTTCCACGGCAACACCGTGGTATCGAGGTGGAATGGTGGATTTATAAATTTGTTGAGATGCAGGAGGTTGATAAAGCATTTCCACCGGGCCACGCCCGGAAGAAATTGGCAAAAACTTCTTAAGCCGCATACATACCCCGCTCGCAAAAAAAAGTCATTGCTCATTGCCCCCACGGCGAGTGGTTAGTTCCATTGAGGGTTAACAGGAGCTTTGATCAGGTATTCATAATCTTTGCCCATGGACTTTACGGCACTTGCCCAGATTTCATCTTCATTTTCCTGAAAAATATATTCGCTTTGGGCTTCACAAGTCAACCAGCTTAGCCGAGTCATCTCTCCTGCAAGCTGACCGGCCCCCCAACCCGAATAGCCCAAATAAAACCTGATGTTTTTTTCCGGCTCTTCCAGGCGTGTCATTAAATTATCGAGAAGTTCCCAACTCATCCCCAGGTAGACATCATCACAAATAACATCTAACTCCGGCAAAGGAGTTTTTGAGTGGCACAGATAAAATACTTGAGAGGGAGATACAGGACCGCCAATGTATATTTTACCTGAAGGGGAATCTGGAACTCCCATCTCCGCAAAAATTTCGTTCGCATTTACAGGAGCTGCCCGGTTAATCACCAAACCAAAAGAACCCTGATCATCATGATTGCACAGCAATACCACCGTCCGGGAAAAATTAGGATCCGGCAAAACAGGATTGGCAATCAGGAAATGGCCCTTGCCATATTCTTTATTGGCTTCTGACATAGTGATTCATATCCAAAAATGAATAGAATTGGTCTGGTAAAAATAAAATTTCATGTTCACTAATGCTCGCTAGCTGCACAGCCAGCAATTACAGGTTGAGGGACTGGAGTTTTTTAAAATTAGGACCGATCTTCGCTTCTTCTTTTCCCTCAGTAGAAGAAAAATTATTATCCAATGCGATACTGACCAACTCAGGGAATTTTTTCGACTGAGAAAGGGCCAGAATGCCTTCATCCCCTATTTCGTTCTGAGCCAGATCCAGGTCTTCAATTTTTTCCAACTGGTTCTCATTGGCAAAAATAATAGCCCCCTCATCTTTGAGGTAATTTCTGTAAAGATTAAGAGATTTGACTTTTTTCAACACACTTGAATTAATCAGGGAACGTATTCCCTCGGGCCCTATATCGTTTCCACCAAGTTCCAACCAGTTGACTTTTGAAAATAACTCAGCTTCAGCCAATAACTTGGCTCCCGCATTGCCAATTCGGTTACCCCCCAGATTCAACCTTCGCACTTTTGCCACACGTTCATCCCGGCAAATTACCGTCATTCCATTTTGGCCAACGCAATAACCCTTCAAGCTCAAGTCTTTACCGTCTGGCGAAAGCGTTTCTGAGATTATTTTTTCCATAACTTCCCGGAGTTTTTCGCCCGTGTAACTACATGGTTCTGCAGGTTTATAAATTTCAAAATGAGTGATAGAAGGCATAAGATCTCTTTAAATAAGAATTAATCGTGCAAATCCCAAAAAATTAATGGTGAAATGCCACAAAACAATTAAAAAAATCAACTAATTCGATTTCAAACAGGCTATTATAAGGTTGACATAAAATCAATTATAATTTAAATTTTCCAGTTTCACCCACTAGTCAAATTTAGCTATGGCCTGTGGAGCCACTTAAACGCTTGCCAGCAAAAAAACATTACAATTTGCCTGTGGATACTTATATCTGGTTTGGGAGGCCTTGATAATGAGCCCTTATTCTTCGCCTATATAAACCAACTCAGGTGGTTGAAATTAACCCTTGGTCCTTGAAGTGCGGGAATCTGACCTTTGAAACACAATGCTTCAAGGCTAAATAATTTACTTATTGTTTTAGCGTTATGCTGGTCTGCGGAGATTATCCGCTTAACATATTGGAGAAGTTTTCATGAAATTGGATTTTGACAAAATGGGCGGTCTTGTTCCAGCCATTATTCAGGACGCAGAAACCGGAAAAGTCCTGATGCTTGCTTATATGAACACCATTGCCTGGGAAAAAACTCTGGAAACGGGCAAAGCCTGGTTTTATAGCCGATCACGTGATAAACAATGGATGAAAGGCGAGGAAAGTGGGAACGTGCAAATCGTTAAGGAAGTATTTGTCGATTGCGATGACGACACGGTTCTCCTGAAAGTTGAGCAGGTAGGTAAAGCCGCCTGCCATAAAGGATATACCAGTTGTTTTTTCAGGAAAGTCAATGGTGACGTAAAAATCATTGAAGAGAAAGTTTTCGATCCAGATAAAGTATATAAAAAATAATTTACCTCTAAAATAATTTTTCAGAAAGAAGCCAATCAATGAGTGGTAACGTATTAAAACTAGGAATTCCAAAAGGAAGCTTGGAAGAAGCAACTGTAAAACTTTTCGCAAGAGCCGGTTACAACATCACTATCAAGAGCAGGTCCTATTTTCCCAGCATTGATGATGATGAAATCGAATGCATGTTGATTCGGGCCCAGGAAATTGCCCGTTATGTGACAGATGGGGTGCTGGATGCAGGCCTGACTGGCAAAGACTGGATTCTGGAAAATCGCGCCGATGTTGAAGAAATCGCTCCTCTGGTTTATTCAAAAGTTTCTGCCAGGCCGGTTCGCTGGGTGCTTTGTGTTCCAAATGATTCCTCTGTTCAATCCGTCAAGGACCTGCAAGGCAAACGCATTGCCACCGAAGTGGTGAACCTGACTACCGATTGGTTGAAAGATAAAGGCGTAACAGCGAATGTCGAGTTTTCCTGGGGGGCTACAGAGGTTAAAGCTCCTAAACTGGTAGACGCGATTGTAGAGGTTACAGAAACCGGATCATCTCTTAAAGCTAACAACTTGCGGATTGTAGATACCCTTATGGAATCAACAACCCGATTTATCATGAACAAGCAATCTGCTCAGGACAAGTGGAAAAAAAATAAAGTGGATCGCCTTGTCATGATGTTGCAGGGAGCCATGGCCGCAAATGGACGAGTGGGATTGATGCTGAATGCTCCAAAAAGCAGCCTTGACGCAATTATGAAAACTTTTCCTCCCGGGAAAAAGCCCACCATTTCCGAACTCAGTGACAAGGGTTGGGTAGACGTGAATGTAATTCTGGAAGAAAAGCTTGTGCGAGATATCGTTCCGGATCTTAAAAAAGCCGGCGCAGAAGATATCGTAGAATACCCCTTAAACAAGATCATCCACTAACCGGCCTGCTGCCGGTGGCAGATAGTATGGATTCATAAAACTGCCGGATTTTATATGCAAGATAATACAGAATCGGAAAAACCAGAAGATTTTTCAGACAACGAAGAACACCACGAGGATCAACCAACTCCACCGGAAAACTCTGATACACCTGAGTCCGAATCCGAATTTGAAGATCAGGAAGGAGAAGTTCTTCCTCCAGAGGAGAAAAAAAAGTCTGGTGCGGGAAAATTATTCTTACTCCTCATTTTAGTCCTTGCAGGTTCAGGGGGTTATTTGTATTACAATAAACTCATTCCCCCAGAAATTTTAAACCTCGTTTTCCCAAAATCTGCGCCATCCAAACCCCCTGCATTGATAACCCAAACGCCCTTACCTTTAGAAAAGGAACCAGAGGTTGCTGAAACAACCGAGCCCGTCTTAGACAACAAAGTTTCAGAGCCTGCTGCAACGCCACAAACACCTGTAGATGCAGAGGAAACCCATATCAGTGGCGATACCACAGGGGTTAAGGCATCGATTTCAGGGAACGAATTAGATCAAACAGTAGTTGATGAACCCATAGAGAACGAGCCCCAGGAAATAAACACCCCGGAGGAAACTGATCATGCAGTTGCCGAACAAGAAGTCATTGAAGCGGAAAAAGTGACCGGGGAACCAGCGATGAATCAAGCATCAGAACCTGTCGAGCCATCTCCGCCAACTATAGAAGAAAATGAGGATCAAGAGCCAGAGGAGCCCGTGACAACAGTAGAAACTATTATCCCTGAGCCTTCATTGAAAGAGGAAGTCTCCCAGGTTCAAGAACTTCCGGAACCCAATGAACCCAAACGCAGTAAAGCCGCCCAGAATTACCTGGATTTTATCGAATCTTCTGTGCAAAAGTTAGGTGAGTTGATCAAAGAAGCTTTTCGCCTTGCATGGGATTTTGTCAGCAAATAAACCCACCTTCCTATTTTTTAGAATCTGTACAAGACACTGAAATGAAGCCGGTTTTGTTCACCATCAAGGCCGTTTTCCAGTTCGCTGCGTACATGCGCATACTCCACGCTGAAGTTTGTGCGTAACAGTGGCAACCATGACAGGCGCAGGTGAAAAGACTGGGCATGCTCAACGATACTGTCCGGCACACGGTCCAGGTCGTTATCTGACTGAATATGTGTGGCGGTTGCGGCGAGCCGCCATTGATCATTGAGCCAGTGCTGGTAAGAAAGATAACCCAGATACATCATGTGCAATTTGATATTGCCGTTCGCATCAATGCTTCCATCGTTAAAAGAATTGTTGCTGGCGTAACGCCCAATAGCATTACCTCCGGCCAATCCAAATCGCACCATGTTGCCTCCTTCTGTCTTCAAACGCCCAGAAAAGTAAAGACCGCCACCCATCTCACTATCTTCAACTCCACCTGCTACAGCCCCATCACTTCGAATTTCGCGTAACAAACCTGAAAGGGCAAGAGAACCGCGATCACTGTACCATAATGTCTTGACCACAAGATCCGGAACCCTGTCATCAGCAGGAGTAACCCTTGTGCCTGATGAATTGGTCAATGTGGTTTCAGGGTTTTCCAAAGATAAAAGTAAACTGGTATCTTTATCCAGCTTGTGGGTCCAACGAACCTGCGCCTGACGATTGGAAACATATGCAATCGCATCGGGAATCGTATCGGGCCATGCCAGTAAATTCGCGAAAGTAGATTCCGTTTGACCAATTGTAAAATTTCCAAGTTGCGCATAGCCATGACGCATACGTGGGTTATGGGAGTTATTGACCCTCTCGTTTCCGGCGCTTCCCTTAAAATCTATTTCAATCAGAGTCTTTAAAAAGCCCAGTTCTGTCATCCCGGAGGTTTTAAATCATAAGCGTGTTTCCCTTGCACTGAATAAGAACTGCCCGTTTCCCCCCTGAACCTGTGGGCACACCAGCAGTAGACAGGTCAAACTCCGATACCGCCGGATTGCCCGGCCAATTACTAACTGCTTCTATAAGAATTTGCCCTCCAAAAGAAAACTCGACATCATCTTTTTCAGGCACCAGAAGAACCTTATCTGGTTTAAGCGTTGTTTCACGACTCTTCGGAACACTTTCTTTTAGTTTCAGGCCTTCATCCTTTTTATTGGAATCTGGATCCGTATCCACATTTTTTTGATTTGTCTGCTGCCTTTCCAGAACTTCGATACGGTGCTTTAACTGATATACCAGCTCTCTCATCTGTCTAGCCTCTTCACCTGCTGACAATTCTGCTCCAGAACAAGGAAAGGGTATAAGCGCAAAAAACAGAACAGCCATCAGGAGTGGCATTGACTGAAATATCCCGGGTCTTGGGTTAAAAATTCGACTCATATAATTCAAACTACCGTTGAGCAGGCCTAACGAAATTTACTATGACAACGATTGCATGTCTTAATGATAGATTTGATCATCGACGGATACACATCGCTTTTTTCCTGGCGGGTGGCTTCTCTCAAAGCAATGGCCTGGTTTTTAAGGTTTTGCGCTATTGGCATCCAGATTAAGGTTCTGTGAAATGGATGAAACATCCATCGAAGTGACAGCTATGGAATTTGCGATCTCAGCTATGTTCCCTACCTGCCTGGCCCGTTCCTCATCGAACTGCAACTCATCATAAATGTTATCGAACAACAACATCTTTAAAGAACGCATTTTCGCCCTTAGCGTGGCGCTGCGAACCTTATGGAGAGTTGCTTGACCTTTTGAAACAGGTTCTTTTTCAGTTTGGGAACCCATTGCAATAAATATAAAGAGGAATAACCCACAAGAAAACATTCCATAAGCCGATAACCGCTTGCGGTCAACTATTTGGGTTTTCTTATCAGTAGTGAAGCAGAATCGCATTTCGGGTGAGAGTTAGAAATTAATCTACAAAAAAATACTCGGCAAATTGTAACACGGAAAGGCAAACCATGTGTTCTGCAGAAACCAACGAGAGCGTCGGTTGTTAAACGAGTTTTAAGGGGTATATCTTTGGAATCAGGTTATTATCATGGCAAAGGGACTGGAAATGAACGAGACCTTCCATCTCTTCATCACCAAAATCGTATCGGATCTTGTTCATGAGATAATCCTGCAACAAAGTCACAGGATATCCAGTTTTTCTGGCCTGGGTCCTGGCAATACCTTCAATGTTTTGTATCCCTTCCTGCATGGCATCCATTAAAGCCCTGGCAAGTTCAACATTTATGTTTTCACGAACCGCAATCACCGCATGGACAAATGTCTTTCCGGTGCTGTTAAACCATTCCTCACTCAGGTCATAGACCGTCAAATTTTCTTTTGAAAACCCTAATGCCTGATCACCAATGATCAATGCGGCATCATGAGTACTCAACATTTTTTCAGGATCGGGTTCCTGGCTTTCAGTTTTAACACCTGCCGGGAGCATCTTTGAATAAAGCACCTGAAGTAGAGCTACAGAGGTTCTTGAACGCTCATCCAGTGCCAGAGTACCTATCTCATCAAGCGGTACCCTTGAGACCAGCAAAACGGTTCCTACTTTATTTCTGGATGATATTGAGATGTTGGGCAAAATTCGGTAGCGATCAGCATTCTTCAAGAATTCAATAGCAGGAATCATAGCCACGTCCAACTCACCGCTGGATAATTGATCGGCCAGTCTAGCCGGTGAATCCGTACGGATTTCAAACCCTACAGCCCGCTTTATCAAAGGTTCTAAAATAGGCTGTGAGTTTATGAAGTCATGGATTCCAAAAAGCATGCGAAAAATATTCCTTCCAACAAAAAAAAGGGATGGGGAAACCCTCCCCCATCCCTTTAACTTTAAACTTTATTTCTTACATGAAGAACGGCGCCAATACGAGGGAGACAATGGACATCAATTTGATCAGGATGTTCATGGCCGGACCAGAAGTATCTTTTAACGGGTCGCCAACCGTATCTCCAACTACTGTAGCATGATGAGCCTCGGAACCTTTTCCACCCAGGTTACCCGCTTCTACATATTTTTTTGCGTTATCCCAGGCGCCACCACCGTTAGACATCAGCAAAGCCAGTAGAACACCTGACAAGGTAGCTCCCATTAACATTCCTCCCAAAGCTTCTGCTCCAAGTAAAGAACCAACAATAATTGGCGTGAGAAAAGCCACCACGCCCGGAGCAATCATTTCCTTCAAAGCAGCCTGGGTACTGATATCAATACATCGGGCGCTATCGGGTTTTCCAGTGCCTTCCATCAACCCCGGGATTTCCCGGAACTGTCGGCGGATTTCTTCAACCATTTTCATGGCCGCGTCTCCAACAGAAGTCATAGTAAGAGCCGCTACATAAAAAGGAACCACACCGCCCAGGAATACACCGATGATAACGGAGGTTTTTGTTATATCAATCGCATCAATATGAGCCGCCTGGGTAAATGCCGCAAACAGGGCCAATGCTGTCAAAGCAGCAGAGCCAATCGCGAAACCCTTACCAATGGCCGCAGTGGTGTTACCCACCTGGTCCAGACCGTCTGTAATTTTTCGGGTATCTTCTCCCAGTCCTGCCATTTCAGAGATTCCCCCTGCATTATCCGCAATCGGTCCGTAAGCATCCACCGACATGGTGATACCTACCGTAGCCAGCATACCCACTGCAGCGAGAGCCACTCCATAAAGTCCTGCAAACTCCGCACCGACAAAAATTGCCAAAGCAATGATCAGGATGGGAACAACACAACTCTCCATCGCGACCGCAAGGCCGGTAATCATAACTGTAGCAACACCAGTGTTACTCGATTCTGCAATGCGTACAACCGGTTTGCTCGCCGTATAATATTCAGTAATCAGTCCAATACCGATGCCTGCAAGACAACCGAACAACAAGGCAACAAAAACACCTGATGGCAATCCCATCACTTTAATCAGGAAAAAGGTGGCAAACAACATTGCGCCGGCACTGATGAAAGTACAATTTCGAAGTGCGGCGGATGGGTCCATGCTTCCCAAAGCACTCATTGCCCGGATTCCAATAATAGAGGCCACCAAACCAACCATGGCAACCAGAACCGGCAATGCCATGTATTCAAATTGCATCGTTGCCATTCCAGCACCAATAGCAATGGTAGCGATCATGGAACCACAATAGGATTCAAAAATATCCGCTCCCAAACCTGCCGTATCGCCCACACAGTCTCCGACGTTATCAGCAATAACACCGGGGTTTCTTGGGTCGTCTTCCGGGATTCCCGCTTCCACCTTACCCACAAGGTCAGAGCCGACATCCGCGGTTTTGGTATAAATTCCACCGCCAACACGGGCAAACAAAGCAATGGAGCTGGCCCCCATGGCAAATCCACTGATTACTCCAATTGACTCTCCGCGACCGAACAGGGTGAATAAACCACCAACCCCGACCAAGCCCAGACTGGCCACACAAAGGCCCATTACAGCACCGCCATTGAAGGCTATATTAAGAGCTTTAGGTTGACCACCATCCACGGCGGCCTGGGAAGTCCTTACTCCAGAGGTAGTTGCTGCGTTCATGCCAAAATATCCTGCAAGCATTGAGCATGCGGCACCTACCGCATAAGATATTGCGGTCCAGATCCCTATCCAAAATCCACTTTGCACAGAAATCAAAATCAAAAGCAGTAGGAAAACACCCCCTACAAAATAACCCAGTATCTTATACTCCCTGGAAAGGAAAACCATTGCTCCTTCATGGATGGCATCGGCAATTTCTGTCATTTTTTCATCGCCTGCTGGCTCATCGTCCACACTTTCAAAAAGTTTCCAGGCAATGACAAGTCCGAACAGACCAAACAAGACTGCCAGATAAACAAATTTCTGAGATGCATCAAAAGCGGCCATCACCAGATACAGGACCATGGCAAATCCGATAAAGATCATTTCCCCTTTGTGTTCCGTAAACATTCTTATCAATCCTCCGTTGATTTACTTCGTTTATTTATTTCCTGAAGTGCCGCTTCTATCGTTTGCACCGCTTCTTCCATAATTTCATTGACAAGGCCTGAATCTTCTTCATCAAAAGGGGACAACACATAGTCAACAATGTCGTCCTTATCTTCCGGCCTGCCAATACCCACACGAACCCGCGCAAAATCTCCGGTTCGTACGGACTGAATCGTTGACCTGATTCCCCTCTGTCCACCATCCCCACCCTTGAATTTTTTTTTGATCTTTCCAAGGGGGAGATCAATGTCGTCATGCACCACAACCATGTGGTCTGGGAAAATGTTAAAAGCGGAAAGCAACGACTTGGCCGCCTTTCCGCTTTCGTTCATGTAAGTCATCGGTTTTGCCAAAATAACTTCCAGCCCGCCGATTTCCCCTTTTCCATAACAAGAGAAATATTTATGGCGATCCAACCGAATTTTATATTTATCGGCCAGATTATCCACCACCCAAAAACCCGCGTTATGCCTGGTCAGCTCATAGCGCGGACCGGGATTGCCCAGACCTAAAATCAAGAACACCGTTTACTTTTAACCATCTTCTTTCTTCGCATCAGCTTCTGTTGGTTCAGCAGCTTCAGCAGCTTCACCTTCTTCAGCTTCTGCAGGTTTCTCCTCTCTAACCTTTTCAACTTGAACCGAAACCACTGCATCTTTGGGGTCGTTAATGATTTCTATACCTTCCTCAATATTAAGATCAGATACATGAACAACCTGATTGAGCTCAACCTCGTTCATTTGCACCTCAATTTTTTCAGGTATGTTGGTGGGAAGGCTATCTATCTCAAGGTTACGCAGGATGTGGTTGACCAGCCCACCTTGTTTTTCACCGGGAGAATTACCTATCAGCACAACAGGAACCTTGACACGGATTCTTTTACTAACATCCACTTCAAGGAAGTCCGCATGCAACCATCCTGACCGTAACGGGTGAGATTGAAATTCTTTCAATACAACATTGCGGTTGGAATCACCTTCAATTTTAAGCTCGATCAAAACGTTGCGCCCTTTTGCCTCAATAAGCTTTTTCAATTCCTTAGGGTTAACAACCATACTGATATTATCTTTCAACCCATACATCACCGCAGGCATGGACTCATCAGTTCTGATTTTCCGTGTTGCCGATTTACCGGTTTCTTTTCTTAGTTTTCCCGCTAATACTGACATTCTGTGCTCCAATCAATGTAATGAAAGCTGTAAGCGTTCACGTGTTACGTATAACGCACAAGCCTGATTTTTTTATTCTCGGGTTGAATCGAATAACGAACTGACCGAGGTTTCCTCGTGAATTCTTAAAATAGCTTCTCCCAGTAACGGGGCAACCGACAGCACCTTTATTTTAGAGTTTTTCTCCAACTCGCTCCCCAAGGGAATGCTGTTCGTCGTTACCACTGACTTAAGCGGTGAATTACTGATCCTGCCTCCTGCAGGACCTGAAAGAACCGCATGGGAACAACAGGCATGAACCTCACTGGCGCCCGCGCCCAACAACGCATCCGTTGCCTCCATAAGAGTTCCTGCCGTATCAATCATATCGTCTACAATAAACGCCACCTTGCCCCGAACATCACCAATGATGTTCATGGCTTTGGCTTCGTTCGGTATATCTCTGCGCTTATCAATAATAGCCAGAGATGCATCCAACCTTTTCGCATAGGCTCTGGCTCTCTCAACACCACCCGCATCAGGTGAAATAACAATCAAATTCGGCAATTCAAGAGTCTTAATGTATTCAATCAGAACGTTCATTGCGAACAGATGATCCACAGGAATATTGAAAAAACCTTGTATCTGCCCTGCATGAAGATCAACCGTCAATACCCGATCCGTACCTGCTGTTTCTAACAAATCAGCAACAAGCTTGGATGTAATCGGCACTCTGGGTTCGCATTTACGATCCTGCCGCGCATAACCATAATAGGGGATTACAGCTGTAATCCTTCTGGCTGATGACCGACGCAAGGCATCAATCATGATCAGCAATTCCATCAAATTGGTATTGCCGGGATAACAAGTCGGTTGAACAACAAAAACATCCGCACCACGAACATTTTCTTCGATCCGCACATAAATCTCCTCATCGGAGAAATCCCGAACCACGGTTTGGCCTAAAGCAACTTTGAGATATTGGCAAATATCTTCCGCCAGAGACGGATTAGCCCTGCCAGAAAAAACAAGCAGTTTCCCGTTACCGTTATCCATTCTTTAAAAAATCCCCGAAAAAAATCTGGCTGGGGCGGGAGGACTCGAACCTCCGAATGCAGGAATCAAAATCCTGTGTCTTAGCCACTTGACGACGCCCCAAGTAAAAAAACCCAATCCGTAATTACGTAACAGAGACTCTCTGTTTTTCCAACTCTCCCACTTCAAACATGAAAATGAGAACCTCTAAAACTGATCCCCCCTGGGGCACAAAGGCAAATAAATAATCACCGAATACCCTCAGACTAAAGGTAGAGGTGAACGCTAAATCAACATTTCCTCAGGATATAATTCGGATAAACTGACAACGCTATCAGCTAAAAACAGCCTGAAGTCTCCTCTCTCCAAACGGTCATATGCGTTGTTGGCTGTTTCGGGATTGTCGAAAATACCAAAGACAGTAGAGCCGCTTCCTGAGAGAAGCGCCCCCTTTGCTCCCAAAGCAAGCATCTTCTTTTTTAACTCAGAAAGGCCCGGATGTTCTTGAAATACAACGGTTTCCAAATCATTGGACCACGCTGTCCCCAATTGGGCAAACTCCGACTGCAAAAGAAAATTTTTCAAAATGCTAATATTATTTTCCCTCTTTGTCAACTTCAATTTTAGATTTCCATAAACCGATGCGGTTGATACGGAAAAACCGGGATAAACCATTAAAATATAAAACTTAATGCTGGTTTTAACCGATTCAAGAATTTCCCCGCGACCTCTTCCTATGGCACAAGGAGAATGCAGGAAAAACGGCACATCGGATCCAAGTTCGGAGGCCATTGAAATCAGTTCTTCCCTCTTAAGTTCCAGGCCCCATAAATAATTAAGTCCCAACAGCACTCCGGCAGCATTGCCACTCCCTCCACCCAATCCCGCTCCATGTGGAATATTCTTTTGTAAATGGATCCGCGCGCCCTTGCATTGTTCAGGATAATGAGTCTGCAATATATGAGCGGCCTTTATAGCCAGGTTTTCTTCATCTTTAGGAATATCCGGCAGGTCACAAACCAATTCCAAACCACGTGAAAGACATTCAATTTTCACTTCATCACACCAGTTCACCATTTGAAAAATGGTTTCCAGATCATGAAAACCATCCTCACGCTTACCAAGAATGTGAAGCCCCAAATTGACTTTTGCGGGGGTCTTAAAAGAAATAGCAGATGTTGATGCTGTCATTAACTTTAATTTGAAAGCAGTGGAAGTTGAAACGTATCTACAGGCAACCCTTGATTGATCTCCGGGTTTTTATATTTCACCCGAATGGTTTCTTGTTTTTCCGGGAATGATAAGGTCACAAGAAGGGGGAAATCATGCTTTCCAACTTTGGCGTAATCCTGCCATTCTACTTTATAGATTGTTCTCCCTCCCAATTCACGCTTCATTTCAAGCGGAAGCAAAGTCATGGCAGAAAAATGAAGCGTAATTTTTCCTCCCCGCACTAGATCGGTCAATTGCATTATGTACCTTGTTCTATCTGAGTTGAGCCGCGAATCCAGAACCTCAAGAAGTTCCAGCCTTGGAATATGGCCAACAAATATTCTAAGGTGCTCATAAAAATCCACATGTGTCCCCAGCATTTTTTCCATCAGTGATTCTACTTCTTCCCCGAAAAACAACTTTCCTTTTGCCGGATCCAAAAAAACAGTTTTGCCCTGATGGTGTATAAAGACTCCTAAAGCCTGGTTAAACAAACCGTAGGTATCCACTCTAATTGACCGGTTATTATGGATTAGCAATGTTTGTCGAAAACTTTGCGACGCTCTGGGACTTAGAAAGCTGGTACGTGTGAAAGATTTGAGGTTCTTAATTTTTGCAGCCCGGTCCATTTGCGCTTTTAAGATGTAACCGGTGGAAATGGTATCTTTTAAAAAATGAGGAGCAACCGGTTCAACACGAGGCTGGCACCCCGAACTCAATAACAGGAATATTAAGAGTCTGAAAAAATTAGAGTGGTTTGTCACACGCGTTAACAGGTAGGAGTTCAAAGGGCTTGCTTAATAACTCTGTTGCAAAAGCCTTTTCGCTTTATCAATTTTATTCCTCAGGGTTTGCGGGTCCGGCATTTCTCCGCCGGGATCTTCTTTCTCATTAACGGTAAGAAACAAGCTGTTTTTCCAGGCACCGCTTGCCTCATCATAATTTTCCAGAGAGAACAGAATATCCCCAAGGTGGTCATACAGTACCGGGTCTGGTTCGGTATAGATCAACGCTTTTTGAATTTGAGTTAAGGCCTTTTTCGACTCACCTTTTTTAAAATAGATCCAACCAAGGCTATCCAGGAAGTAGCCATTACGAGGCTGAATGGTCAAGGCCTTTTTTAAATGTTCAAGGGCTTGATCGAGGTCATATCCTTCCAAAGCATATATGTATCCCAAAAAATTATGCGCGTTAGAATGCAATGGGTTGAGTTCAATCGCCTGCCTCATGTTTTCAATAGCGCCCTTGTAGTCACCAGATTTTTCCATCAAAGCCCCCAACTCGAAATAGTAAGAGTCTTTTTTAGGGTTCAAAGCTACAGCCTTGCTCATGGTTACAATGGCCATGTCATTTTCATTTTTGGCCATGTAAGCCAATGCCAGGGAGTGCAGAAGCTGGTCGTTCTCCGGCTCCAATTTGACAGCTTCATTCAGAAGGTCAATTGATTTTTCTGGTATTTTCATCAAACTGTAAAGCCTGGCCGTGTAAAGGAGGATATCCAGCGACTTGGGTTCCAGTTTTCTGAGTTTTTCAAACTCTTCAACAGCTTTATCCAATCGACCATGGGTTTCATAAATCCGGGCCATTAGAACATGCGGGTCCTTGTAATCGAGCTTTGCCAGAACAAGCTGGAATTCATCCAACGCCCTCAAATACAGAGTTTGTTCAAAATAAATTGTCGCGATGCGCATGTGGATATTGGGTTGTTTTTCCAGAGCAGAAGGAATTGCCTCAAAACTTTCACTTGGGTTCTGATCCAGGGTTCCCGAAGAGTGAAGTTTTGAGACCCTGTTTTTTACATACTCATTATCCGGAGTCAGCTTTAACAAGAGTCCATACTCTTTCAAAGCTTCAACAGTTCTTCCCTGGCGTTCGAGCACCCAGGCTAAATGATGCCTGGCCTGGAGCAGATTGGGTTTCAGGGAAACTGCTATATCCAGGCTCTCTTCGGCCTCCTTCAACTTGTTAGCCCGCAAATAAGCCCGGCCCAGATAAAATTGAATCAGGGGATTTTTCGATTCTACCAAGGCTCCTTTTTTATATTCTTCTAAAGCCTGATCATATTTCTCCATCCCTTCCAACAGCGCGCCTTTTAACAAAAGTGCCCGGGCATTTTCAGGAGAGATACGGATTATCTGATCATAATGTTTGATGGCTTCCTCAGCTTGCCCCTTGCTTGCAAAGATATCCCCCAAAATCATCTTGATTTCTTCATTTTCAGGAAAACGGGATAACGCGTTTTGACCAGCTCGCACAGCCTCGTCAAATTGACCTGTGCGCAGCAACAAGCGGACCCATTTTTCATGAAATCGTTCTGCCTCTGGGTCATGCTGGACAACTTCTTTATAATGTAACGCTGCTTCTTCAAGCTGATAGGCTTTCTCTGCTTTCAACGCCAGTAAATAGTGATAATAAGAACGGGGATCACGTGTGTCCAGATTCTGAGATAGCTGCTTTTTCTTTTCGAAAGACTTGACTGCGTATGAAGAAGACAAGTCACTGCTTGTCGAACCCGGTATCTCCTGCATCGTCGAGCAGTTTGACAAAAACATGAGCATGAACAACATTCCCAGAGAATACGAAACCGCTTTGGTGGTTTTACTAATGGTGTTCACTTCAAAAACCTGAGTCTTCATTTATATGACTGTCCTTTAATTGGATTACGTTCCATCCATCAGAGCCTATCAGGCGACCGCCTTAAACACAATACTGTTTACTAAAGAGTCACCCGCACGGCTATTTATTTCCTGAATGATCTTCTTTTTCAGTGGCTCCAAGACCGGCACCCATTCTTGACCATTCACCTTTACATGGAGCACACCCCGGGTCAGATTATCAATTGTAGATATCCCCGCGATTTCCTTTCCAACTACCAGGTTCCAATGATAGGTGATCCATTCCGTTTGGTTGGATTTGGAGAATATCTCTTCTGGCAGAGACTGAAAAAGTACCGACCTGAGTTCAGACCAGTTCCCGCCCGATCTTTGTTTTAGTTTTCTATCCATAAATTAAGACCCGGGGGAAATGGTTTGACCATATATCCTATTTTAGCTATCTTAACTGCCAAGTTAAAGTTATTTCTACTTTTCACTTCAGACGTTAGGTTTGTATAAGTATGATACTTTACCTGAAGCCTTCGTGCCAAAATGGTTAAACTTATTGGTTGGTAATACCTCTACTCGGCCGGTAGAGGTAAACGTCTTCTATAAATGCAGAAGGGTTATCTAAGCTGATTAAAACCAATTGTTTTTATTCATTAGGAACCATGAATAACCATAAAGAAGAACTACCTGACATCACCTTACGTTTATCCCAACTGGAGGAACGGATTAATCAGTTAGAAATTTGTTCAAAAATTACTTCTCTTATTAATTCCGAATTAAACCTTGCCAATCTTCTTGATACCATTATGAGTGCTACCAAAGAAGTTATGTCTGCTGATGCCTGTAGTCTGCTACTGATTGAGGAAGAGACCGATGAATTGGTGTTTCAAATTGCATTAAGCGAAGTTGGTGAAGAGATCAAGTCCATGATCAGCCTAAAAATGGGTGAGGGTATTGCCGGCACAGTAGCTAAGACAGGTGAGACAGTTATTATCAAAGATGCCTACAAGGATCCAAAATTTAATCCGAGTTTTGATAAAAAAACCGGTTTCAAAACCGGTTCCATTTTATGCTCACCCCTTAAAGCTAAAGGCAAAATTATTGGCGTCTGCCAGGTTATTCACGGAAAAAAAAAGGGGCAGGTATTTCACCATAGCGATCTGGAGCTTTTTCTGCTTCTATGCGACAGTGCCGCGCTGGCAATTCATAACGCCCGTATACATCAAGTGCTCATGGAAAACCAGCGAATGGAAAAAGACATGGAGTTTGCACAATCGGTTCAGGAAAGTTTTCTACCAACCACCACACCTCAACACATAAACTTCACCTTTGCCGCTCAAACCCATGCTGCGCAGATTGTTGGCGGTGATTATTACGATTTTATTCCATTTGAAAATGAACTTCTCGGTATTGTTTTGGGGGACGTTTCTGGAAAAGGTGTACCCGCAGCACTGCAAATGGCACGATTGATGAGTGATTTTCGTTACATCTCCCAGCTCGACCCGCAACCAGAAAAGGTTCTCACAGAAATCAATAACACTCTCTGCAAAAGATCTTATCGTGGCATGTTCACCACAGCAGTGTTCTGTCTACTCAATATGAAAACTAGAAAAATAATTATTGCTAATGGTGGCCACATGTCGCTTCTACTAAAAAACAATGGTTCTATTAAGGAAATTGGATCTGCCAGCGGAACACCCTTAGGGATCCTTCCCAACATGCAATACAATCAGGTAGGATACACTCTCAAATGTGGCGATGAAATCCTGATATTTTCTGATGGCGTGACCGAACCTAAAAACAAGCATCAGGAGGAGTTTGGAATAGACAGATTAAAAGAGCTGTTTGCCAACAACACAGCTAAGCCAGAAGAATTCCTACAAAATCTGAAAACATCCATAAAACAGTTCATTGGTGATGCGCCTCAGCATGATGACCTCACCTCTTTGACGTTCAAAGCTTTGTAATAAAAAGTGGTTAGATGTTATCACTTTAACCGGCTAAAATTGTCACTCTTGATTTACCTATCTCCCTCATTTCCTCAAGGCTCAGCCTTGCCTACCTGACCGACGGGTGATATGATTGAATTAACAAGAGTTTTATTAACATAGGGTATTATTATTTAGAGAGGGACAATGTCCCAACCCATTAAACTCTCTATTCCAAGCAATCCAAAATACTTGGGATTAATTCGTAAGGTTTTGGAGGAACTTTTTCAAAATCATGAGGTTCCTGATGAAACTGCCCGGCGTTTAATCCTTTGCGTGGATGAGGCTTGTGCAAATGTTATCAAACACAGTTACGAAGGTTCCTGCGATGAACCTATTGAGGCCACCTTCACTATTGAGAGAGATGATTTTAAGGTCCAGATCCGCGACTACGGCAAACAATGCAATATCAACCAAATCAAACCGCGTGAACTGGATGATATGAAACCGGGTGGACTAGGCACTCATTTCATAAATGAAATTATGGATGAGGTCAGCTACTGCACCAACCGGGCCAAAGGCACTTTGCTGACCATGATAAAAAAATTAAAAACCGAACTGACATCGACTCACGACAAGGGTAAGAGCTAAACATGAACATAGACTTAAAACTGGATAAAGTCGGTGAAAAGGTTATTGTATCGGTAAACGGGGATATTAATATAAGCTCTTCTGTCTAAAGGAAAGCTTGCCGAAGCAGAACAAAACTATCTTAAAGTATTAATCATTGATGACAAGCATGCCCTGACTCATTATCGACTTGGGCAACTACACTTTAAAAGAGAAAAATTTACTACAGGTATAGAGCACCTGAAACAATCCATTGATCTGGAAGATGAGAACCCGGCCTATTTGGAAACATTGGGAGCTGAGTATGAACGCTTAGGAAAAAATCTTGAAGCGTTAAATTATTTTGAAATAGTTTCAGTTCTGGAACCAAACCGGTTGGAAGTTTATATCAAGTTGGGGAAACTTTACAAAAAGGAAAAAATGTATCAGGAAGCCCTTTCCCTTTACTGGGTTGCTCTGGCAATGAAAAATGATGACCCTTATTTCCACAGAAGCATCCTGGATATATATAAAGTTTTGTCAGATCAGGAAATTAAAAAACTAAAAACTCTGGAAGGGCAAAGTTCTTTTGCCCGGGATCCCTAGTGCGTTCTCCCATCTTATTGACCGGGGCAACCAGCCTGCTGTTATACGCATTTCTGACCAAGCTTTCTTACCAATTCAACTGGGGTGAAGGATATTCAGAACGACCTATTCTTATCTATCTCGCGGTTTATTTTTCACTGTTTGCGCTTTACTGCCTGACCTGGTTTTTTGTGCTCAAAAAATCCAATAGCCAGAAAATTTTTTGGCAGGTCATTTTGTTTGGTCTGCTGTTTCGTGCCATCATCCTGCCCTCTCAACAGATTCAGGAAGATGATGTCTACCGCTATTTATGGGATGGAAAAGTTTTCGCGAGTGGAATCAATCCATATGAATACGCTCCTTCTGAGGTAAACAACTTCAAGGCGTTAAGAATACAGAACCCCGAATACTATTATGAAATTTATGTAGAACGCAACGAACGCGAGCTGGAACAGTTGGACGTTTTGAAATGGGAGTCTCCCAAGTCCTTACAATATCTTGAAAGGGTGAACCACCCGGATGTTCCAACAATCTACCCACCCATGGCCCAATTTGTTTTCCGCCTGATACACCATGTAAAACCGGACAGCATTGTGGCTTTGCGGGCAGGGTTTTTATTTTTCGATGTCCTGACTTTGGTGTTCATAGTTGGCATCCTTTCCCTGTTAGGGCTTGATAAATCCCATTGCCTGATTTATTTCTGGAGCCCCCTGATTATCAAGGAAACATTTAACTCAACTCATCTGGACATTATTGGGATATCCCTGCTCACCGGTTCGATTTATTTTCTGCTTTGCCATCGTCATACTTTAGCAACGCTTTTCCTCGCCTTTGGATTTTTGGGAAAACTTTATCCCATAATTTTGTTACCGCTATACCTTAAATCCTGCCATGAAAAAATGGCGACGCTGGGTAAGAACCCCTGGCTGGCTCCATTCGGAAACATAATGCTTTTTGCTGGTGTGATTGTATTAGGCTATTTGCCCTTTACGGGAATCGGACTAAAAATGTTTGAAGGGCTCAAGGCTTTCACCCTTTACTGGCAAAGCAACGATAGCATTTTTGCCGTTCTGGTTTTCATCTTTAAAAGCTTGTCAGGGGAAATGGCAAACGAAGTAATATTATCCAATTCCCTACCCGTTTTTTTAAGTAAGGTTACTGTAAGCTTTGTATTAATGGGAGTGTTAATCCGGTTGCTTTTTAAAGGATCGTCTCTTGTTGAACAACCTGTAGAATTTGTCCGCGGGCTGTTCTGGCTCATGGCCCTGGTCTTCCTTTTGAGTCCTGTTCAAAATCCCTGGTATCTTTGCTGGGTGGTGCCGTTTTTATGTGTGTTTCCAGAGCGTTCATGGATTATTTTGACAGGCCTGGTAGGCCTGTATTACCTTGACTTTTATTTTGATTATCAAGAGATTCCGTCATTTAGCCGGTTTACCCCCTGGGTTGAGTACCTACCATTTTATTATTTACTGATCCAGGAATTTAGAAACAACCGACAAGAATCAAAAGAGCATTTAAATGATAACAGCTAGTTCAAGAACCCGATATTTTGCAAAATCAATATTTTCTTGTTAGGATCGGTTCAACCAGTTATGTTTAGAGTTCTAGAAATTTAATTGATCAAGGTGAGAAATGGCTAATATTACAGAAGCAAAACTTAAAGAACTGCTTCACGATAAAACCGCGAAACATTTAACCAATTTGAATTTTTCCGGTTTGGACCTCACGGGCCTTGATTTTAGTGGTATGACGATTGCCTCCACCGATTTCAGCAACACCTCGCTGAGAAAAGCTAAATTTACCAAAACTTTTTTGGCTAAATGCAACTTCAGAAAAGCAGATATGGCAGAAGCTGATTTTAGTGAAGCAGATTTAAAAGATGCTGATTTATGCCTCACCAACCTTGAAAACACATCATTTAGCAGAGCAAAAATGGGCGGGGCTAAACTCATCAGAGCAAAATGCAAAAAAGCCAGCATGAGCTTTGCATCGCTGGTTGGCTGTGATTTAAGAGAAGCCGATCTGAATGCCGTTTCATTTCATGGCGCAGATCTCTCTAAAGCAGACCTGACTTCTGCTGACACCAAAGACGCCAGCTTCAAAAATGCAAAAATGGAAGGTGTAAAAGGATACAAAGGGTAAAACTGGCCGCTCTGCATACCACAATCAACCCCTATCTAACCAACTCCATAAAAGAAGTAACTTTATCTTCTTTTTCAAAACGGTTGTCACGGTCCAGCAGGATTGGGTGAATACCAACGCTTTCTGCTCCAGCTACATCAGTACGAATTTCATCTCCTATATGGCAGGCTTCATGTG
Organism: Nitrospinota bacterium; assembly: GCA_009873635.1. NCBI lineage: Bacteria > Pseudomonadati > Nitrospinota > Nitrospinota bacterium. Next base: position 57,187 of record WAHY01000001.1, on the reverse strand, counting down.
GCTCAACTCCGCATATCCTTAATGCTTCCTTAAAAATTTTTTTATCGGGTTTTGCCGAACCGACCACTGCGGAGGGTAGGATAAAATCAAAGTATTGGGCAAGGCCAATATTTTCCAGGGTTGAGTTCAACCTTGAATCCCAGTTAGAAATGATCCCCAGCATCACTCCCTTTTTTTTCAGAGTTTCCAGAATATTGGATTCAATAACATCTTCATAAACCCGCCAATTCGATTTTTCCCGAAACGCTTCAAAAATAAGATCAAAATATTCATCAAACCGTTCAACACCTCCAAGCGGTTGAAACACTTCATAAACCAGTGTGCGCCAAAAATTCTTTTCCGCTTCGGCTCCAGTCTGATTACCCAGAGACTCAATTCCCCCCATCTTATTCCATTGCCTGCGGAAACCTTCATTTAAAACCTGTGCTGAACCCGAATAGCCGAAAGGACGTGCGTGCCGGGCATAGACATCCCCGACGGATGGGTGAACGCGAATCAGGGTTCCCCCAACATCAAAAAAAACCGCTTTAAAAGAAAATAAAGGCAAAGAAATTCTCCCGCATAAAACTCGAGTTTAATATTAACTACCTTTTAGATGGAAGAAAAGACAGGAAAGGTTTTTATTTATCCAGGGGTTTTGCGGCTCATGAACGTAAGCGCTGCCTACAAAGGCTCTCTTTAAAGAGTGAGCCGCACCCATTGGGGATATAAATACTGGCGGCGTAGTAACCGGCAATTGGAATATTTTTTCAGTCGGGTTGATCCTTGCCAGCCCAACCCGATTATTGCAGTTGGGTTCAGCATCAGGCTGGTGACTCGCGCCTAGTGGTCGGCTTGAAAAAAACTGAGCACACCCATTAATGCTATGGCAGTACCGGTGCCAAAATACATCATCAACCCAACTCCTGAGTCACCAAATAATTCCAGCCAATAAATTCGGTTTGAAACGAAACCCCAGTAAAAAATAAAAAAATAGGACAAGATCAATCCCGTTTTATGTTTTCCATAAAGCAGACAAAAAAGACACGACAAAAAAATAAACGTGATTTGACCAAACGAAATGAAAAATACCTTGCCAGATAGAAACTCAATAATCTCTTGCATAACATTCACCAGATTTAATCCTTTAAAAATTATCTCCCCAATGCTTTAACAATCCCTGAAGAGGGATAAAACCGGATTCCTCAATCTTGGGAACCATAGCTAAAAAGCAAAAAAGGTACCAATTGCAGCTAAATTTCAGGAGGAATCAGGCTGGGCTTTATAAATCCTTAAGTTTAAAGGGGTTTTTAAGCTCAAAATGTTCAAACAAAGACTATCGGAAAACCTTGATTTTATCTAATAGTTACAAAAAATATAAAAGTTGTCGAAATTTCATACATGAGAGCCCGGTATTGCAGGCTCTTATTCTCTGGGGAGACAATATTGATCGGTATAGGATTGATAGCGGCTCAAGGCTTCCTGGTAATCTTCCCGGGTGTCTATTTCAAAACATCCTTCCTGCTCAACATTCCATGGATGCAGGGTGGTGTTTCGGGCAAACTCTGTAAACGGAATTTCCCAAAGTACAGGTTCGTAGGTGGATTCATTGTTTTCATAAAGAGAAACAAACCGGGGAACATCTTCATGACTCAGCATGAAAAAACCAATAGCTTCTCCTCCAAAACCAAAATCGGATTTCTCTTCTTTGGTCAACTCTCGTTTCGTTATGAAAGCATGAATGGATCCGGAAGGATTTAACAATACTTTTGCGCATTCAGCATTGTCAATATCTGCGGGAACCAATGCAAATGAAGAACGAGGAGCTTTTCGTACATAACTCAACAAGGCCTCGGGCGGATATAAAACATCCCCGTCAAGTATCAATGTTTCTTCGTTGCAAAGCCTGAGCCCCATTACCATCGACAAGGTGTTGCCGGTGGTGCGGTATACCGGGTTATCTATAAAGTTTATCTCCAGGTCCAGGTTGAGATCCTGCACATAGGATTTCAGCGCGGGCGCATTATGGCCAAGAACGAGATGGGTTCTTTTAATGCCCAGAGTCTTCAGGCATTTCAAGTGACGCGAGAGCAATGTCTCTTCACCAAAAGGAAGAAGCGCTTTATGGGCGAGGTCCTGCCTATCCAAACGTGAGCCGTAACCGGCAAGTAAGATGATTGCTTCCAAATCAAATACCCGGTTGCTTATTTACTGAAGGCCCAGAAATGGGACATCGGCTTATCTGTGCAGTAACGGCGATATTTAAGCAGGGTGTCCAAACCATCTGCGGTGCGCTCTACATTGCTCGGCTCATCGGGGAAATCCCCCCACCCCTGCTCATTCTTGATATCCATCAACCATCGCACCCCTTTGGCGATAACCGGAGTATATTTTTCTTTATTCTCAAAGGTATCAGAAACCAGCATCAGGTTACGGCAGGCATCCATTGTATGGTCGGTATTTTCATTATCCCAACTACCATTCTCAGCCTGTTCAGCCACTAAAGAGTCGGCAGCTTCCAAACACATTTTTCCGGCATATTCGATTTTATCCATGAAGTAAGCGGGAACAAGAGTGTACTGCATCAAATGCGCGGTGGTTTCGATCCCGGCAGGATGAAACGTGTCATCTTTCCAGAGTCCTGAATCAGTTTGCCAGTTTTTGATAAACTCGAAACCTCTAACGCGGGCTTTATTGATGCGTTCGTCACCGGTTTTATCCTGAGTGACCTGGTAAATAGTTAGAAAGCATGTAACGGAACATGTCGTATCAAGATGAGACCATTCAGGGTCGGACCAATGCCCGTCTTCTTCCTGCATGGATAAAACATATTCCAGCGTTTTATCAACGGTCGCCTGGATTTCCGGGTCCTTGATCACCATATTACCCCGGCAGAGTTTGAGCCCAACAAAAGTGGTGATCCACATTGAGGTTTTTTCGGTGTGAGATTCTTTTGACCAGCCGCCATCCGGATTTTGCACTTTGATGCATTCCTGAAACTCTTTTGGGTTTTCCTCAGTCAGTTCCATATGCAGGATGCAGCGCAAAACATGTTCCAGCACTTCCATATCCTGCTCCCCTTCAAGCAGACTCCATTCACCTTTTTTAGATACCAGATAATCCCACTCACTTTGGATCAATGAATCCAGTTCTTCCTTGTTGATCGTCGTCATAGTTTCCTAATTGTCATGAATTTTATACTTCCCACCCCGGATGGGGATTATATTCATGCCATCAAATCGGGTCAACTGGAAACCCGGGAAACCGCGACAATTTTCGCTAAAAAGAGGTGTCGATGGTTAAAATTTAGCGGGTTACTTTACAACCTGGGTATACTTTTTGGAGATCCAGCCTTTCTTGTCTGTTTGATACTCGATCTGGTACCAGTCTTTACTTTCCTGGAAAACAGGTACGACTGAATTTTTTGGTATCTGGACCAGTACTTTGGAACGGGCATCCGGTTCTGCCCGAACTCTCAGGGGTGTTTTTTTGGTCGTGATTCGCACCCGCATTGTCGTTGCCTGAACAGGAGGAGCTGCTTTCTCGCGTTTCATTTCCATTTCAGGATCCACAGCAACCTTCTCGACAGGAGGCTCTAGTTTGGCAGGCAGTTTCTCGGCAGGAGGTTCTGCAGGTGCCTCTTCCACCAAAGGGTCTTCGACTTCTTCAGCAACTTCAGGTTGCTCCGTCTCAGCCACAATTTCTATCGACTCTTTCAGGACAGGCGGTAAGGATGGAACCTTCTCCATCGGTTCGGGAAGAACAACCTCCTGTTTAGGCACAATAGTCGTTTGTGCAGGTTCGGGCAGCATTTCATTCTGCATTTCTGGAATTTCTCCCAAAGGAGATTCTTTAGGCTTCATTTCAGCAATCAGACGTCGTGCTTCATCGGAGTTCTTTGGGTTGTCAGGATATTTTTGCACAAACTCTTCATAAGCTTCCAGTGTATTGGCGCTTTTGACCTGTTCATAAATACGATCCTGAAGGGTTTCGATTCTCAATGCCACTTTCTCTTTCCCGGGAGCGTCATCGGTGAGTTTTTTAACCCTTTCGAGATGCTCGATCGCTTTTTCAAGGTCCTTGTTTTCTTCCTGAATCGTGACCTGGAACAACAATGCTCTTTTTAAATTACCCTTGATTTTAAGGTCAAACGGCTCCAGGGCAAGGGCGGTTTCAAAAGCCTGTATGGAAGGAAGCAACTGGTCGCTGGAATAGAGCGCCATGCCCAGATTATTATATCCCCTGAATGACCTGGGGTTGTTTTTCAGGAACCGTTGCCAGAGCTCGATCGAGTTTTCCAGTTGGTTATTTTTAAGCCGTGTCACGGCACGGTTATAGAGTTCCAGTTCAGATTTCACCAGGTGCTCGGGAGGCATTTCAAAATAGGGGTTTATGGTGTCCGGACCGCTGGCGCATCCACCTATTCCGAGCAGGAGAACAATAGATAATACAAGGAATTTAGGCGAGTGGAACATAATGTGAATATTACTCTTTTTTATAATTACGTCAATAATTCTTGACTTGTGGAAAATATTAAATAATCTAGAGGGGTCACGACCACTGGGGGCGTTTTTTAACTGAGAGTCCTGAAAAAGGACGACCCTTTGAACCTGATCTGGGTCATGCCAGCGAAGGGAAGTGAGCCATCTTTTTTCGAGATACGCTGCATTTCCCGAA
>WAHY01000001.1:50386-52432 GCA_009873635.1 Nitrospinota bacterium | reverse complement strand
TGTCACGACCACTGGGGGCGTTTTTTAACTGAGAGTCCTGAAAAAGGACGACCCTTTGAACCTGATCTGGGTCATGCCAGCGAAGGGAAGTGAGCCATCTTTTTTCGAGATACGCTGCATTTCCCGAAGGTTGGGATGCGGCTTTTTTTGTGCCCGCCTTTCCTTCAAAAACCCCCTCCCGGTCTTGATCCGCTTTTGTCTTATTAATGTTTAACGGCTTTTATGGACTAAACCTTGTCCTTTTTTGGAGGGTTTTTCTTTCGGGATAGATAAATCCTGATTCAGGCCATGATCAGACCTCATTTTCAGGGCTCTGTAAGTTGCCTGTTAGAAAATCCAACAGATCCTATGAAACTGATCATCAACGGTGAAAATCGAGAAATCCTGAAAAGCCAGAACCTGGAGGACCTGATCCTGGAACTGGATATCCAGGCACCTAATTTTGCTATGGCCCTGAACCATCATGTCGTACCAAAATCCAAATACGCTACAACCCCAATACAGGAAAACGATGAAGTTGAAATCGTCCACGCTGTCGGCGGTGGTGTTTAATTTTAATTTTTTAAGACTGGAATTATGAGCACACAAACAGAATTCATGAAAATTGGCGACAAGACTTTCAAGTCCAGACTGATTGTCGGAACCGGAAAATATAAATCGTTCGATGAGACCCGGCAGGCTATCGAAATTTCCGGTGCCGAAATGGTTACGGTCGCTGTAAGACGGATTGAACTGGATAAAAATAAAGACTCCTTACTCAACCACCTCGACCCGAAAAAATACACGTTCCTGCCAAACACGGCAGGATGTTATTCTCTAAAAGAAGCGGTGATGACCTGCGAACTGGCACGCGAAGCGGGACTGGGCAACATCGTCAAAGTAGAAGTGATCGGTGACGAGAAAACCCTGTTCCCCGATAACGAAGCAACGCTCGAAGCCTCAAAGCTTCTCATCAAAGACGGCTTCCATGTTCTGCCTTATTGCACCGACGATGTCATCCTCTGCAAAAAACTTGAAGACATTGGTTGTTCAGCAGTCATGCCGCTCGCGGCTCCTATCGGCTCCGGACTCGGCATCCGCAATCCCTACAACCTTAAACTGATTCTTGAAGCGGTCAAAGTTCCGGTGATCGTTGATGCCGGAGTGGGAACCGCCTCCGACGCCAGCCGCGCGATGGAGCTTGGCGTTTCAGGTATTTTAATGAACACCGCGATCGCCGGCGCCAAAGACCCGCTTAAAATGGCACAGGCCATGAAAATGGCGGTGGAGTGCGGCCGCATGGCCTATGAAGCGGGACGCATCCCGAAAAAACTTTATGCCTCAGCCAGCAGTCCGCTGGACGGCCTGATCGAACTGTAAGCTTATGATGACTTCAAGCCCATTCCATACTGAACAGGATCTGGGTTTCCTGCGGGTTTACCTCATCACCGACCTGAATCGAATCGGCAGGAACCGGTTCCTTGAAGCGTTGGAAGAAGCCCTGCAAGGGGGTGTGCGCACCCTGCAACTGCGGGAAAAAAACATGGACCCCAAAGATCTGCTGGCCCTGGCGCTTGAGGTCAAGCCTCTCATTCAACGCTACGAGGCCAAACTTTTCATCAATGACCGGGCAGATATCGCCATCATGGCCGGCGCAGATGGAGTACACCTGACAGAGGCCAGTGTGCAAGCCAGTGAGATCAAAAACAATTTCCCCAACCTGATCGTTGGGGTATCAACCCATTCATTGGAAGGGGCTCAGCTTGCTGAACAGCAGGACGCGGATTTCATCACCTTCAGCCCTATTTACGAAACACCCTCTAAATCCGGTCCACCGCAGGGCCTGGATCCGCTCCGCCAGGTGACAAAGTCTGTCCGTCTGCCGGTGCTGGCATTGGGAGGTATTAACCTGAACCGTGTTCCCGAATGTCTGGAACATGGCGCCTTCGGGGTCGCCGTGATTTCTGATATCTGGGACTCAAAATATATAAAAAAACATTCATCTGAATATACGCAGAACTTTGGAGGCAACTCGCTATGACACAGTCAAATGGTAACGGTAATGGC
>WAHY01000001.1:0-50288 GCA_009873635.1 Nitrospinota bacterium | reverse complement strand
TGGCGCCTTCGGGGTCGCCGTGATTTCTGATATCTGGGACTCAAAATATATAAAAAAACATTCATCTGAATATACGCAGAACTTTGGAGGCAACTCGCTATGACACAGTCAAATGGTAACGGTAATGGCAACAGACACGGCGCCACCGATGAAAAGGTCGAAATTTCTACCGACCCGATTTCCCCCAACTCTAAAAAAGTTTATGTCGGTGGAACCCTGCACCCGGATATAAAAGTCCCTTTCAGGGAAATTTCACTGTCCAGCTCCAACACGGTCAGCGGTAACGGAAATGGTAATGGCAACGGTCACCACAAACACAATGACGAAAGTTCCATCCTCGTCTACGATACTTCCGGACCTTACACCGACCCGAACGCCAGAATTGATATCCGTGAAGGACTGCCGCAGATCCGCCAGGAATGGATCATGGGCCGGGGAGATGTTGAGTATTACGACGCGCGAACCATTCTGCCGAAAGACGATGGCTACCGCGAAGGCGAAAACCCCAATACAGAACGGTTCCCCAAAACCCGCAAGCAGGTTCTGCGTGCCAAGCCGGGACAAAACGTCTCGCAAATGCATTACGCGAAAAAGGGCATCATCACTCCGGAGATGGAGTTCATCGCCATTCGCGAAAATCAAAAGCGTAAGCAGTGGATCGAAGACGCGGAACGTGAACAACGATTAAAAGGCAACTCCTTCGGCGCAAATCTGCAGGAAGAAATCACTCCAGAATTCGTGCGTGACGAAGTCGCACGGGGCAGGGCCATCATCCCGGCAAACATCAATCATCCGGAAGCCGAGCCGATGATCATCGGACGAAACTTTCTCGTCAAGATCAACGCCAACATCGGCAACTCGGCGGTCACCTCCTCCATCGAAGAGGAAGTTGAAAAGATGGTCTGGGCCGCGCGTTGCGGGGCCGACAATGTGATGGACCTCTCGACTGGAAAAAACATCCACACCACGCGTGAATGGATCTTGCGCAACTCTCCGGTTCCCATCGGCACCGTGCCCATCTACCAGGCACTGGAAAAAGTCGACGGCAAGATCGAAGACCTGAACTGGGAAATTTATAAAGACACCCTGATCGAACAATGTGAACAGGGCGTTTCTTATTTCACCATTCACGCGGGAGTGCTTCTGCGCTATGTGCCGATGACAGCCAAACGCGTGACCGGCATCGTCTCACGCGGCGGCGCGATCATGGCAAAATGGTGTCTCACTTATCATAAAGAAAATTTCCTCTACACACACTTTGAGGAAATCTGCGAAATCATGAAAGCCTACGACGTTTCCTTTTCACTGGGCGATGGATTGCGTCCCGGTTCCACCGCCGACGCCAACGACGAAGCCCAGTACGCGGAGCTGGAAACCCTCGGTGAACTGACCAAGATCGCCTGGAAGCACGAAGTGCAAACCATGATCGAAGGTCCCGGTCACGTGCCCATGCACATGATCAAAGAGAATATGGAAAAACAGTTGAAAGAGTGTGGCGAAGCTCCGTTCTACACCTTAGGTCCATTGACCACAGACATCGCACCGGGATACGACCACATCACCAGCGGCATCGGCGCGGCAATGATCGGCTGGTATGGCACCGCCATGCTCTGCTACGTCACTCCGAAAGAGCATTTGGGACTGCCCAACAGGCAGGATGTTAAAGAAGGCGTTATCACCTACAAGATCGCGGCGCACGCGGCAGACCTGGCAAAAGGCCACCCCGGCGCACGGGTTCGGGATGACGCGCTCAGTAAAGCCCGGTTCGAGTTTAGGTGGGAAGACCAGTTCAACCTCTCGCTCGATCCGGAAAAAGCCCTGGAGTTTCACGACGAAACCCTGCCGAAAGATTCGGCCAAGGTGGCGCATTTCTGTTCCATGTGCGGTCCGCATTTCTGCTCGATGAAAATCACGCAGGATGTTCGGGACTACGCCGAACAAAAAGGCGTGGAGGAAAACCAGGCACTGGAAGAAGGCATGAAAGAAATGTCTGAAAGCTTCGTTGAAAAGGGAAGCGAAATCTACACCAAAGCCGACTGACAAGCGTAACACTTCTAATAGTATTCTTACCGGTTTCCTCTCCTTCAAAAGGGGAGGAAACTTTAGTCCTTACCGCGCCACAAATTCATCAGATCACCTAGGTCATTCCTGAAAAGGTTACCGTTAAAATAGAGAACGCATTTTTCCTCTAAATAAAATAGAACCTGGCGGGCAAACTTTGCTTAAAATCAGCGCCCATCCCCAGCCTGATGGTTGGGGCAGGTTCTGTTCTTATTCAAAATTTTTCAGGGAGAAATAAAATGAAAAAATTTCTGTTCGTTGCAGTGATGGCTTTTCTGATCCAAAACGTGGCTTACGCAGAAGATATGGGAAACAGTGACAAGGTTGAAGAAAGGAAAGGACAAATCATAGAACACATCAACAAAAAACGCGGACTGCTCAACGAGTTTGAAAGCTGTGTCAAATCTGCCGGGTCGCGCGCGGACCTGAAAAACTGCCGGAAACAATATAAAGAAAAAATGGATTCCATGCGTTCCGAAAGAAAAGCAAGAAAAGGTAGATAACTTCCACTCGGCGTGGGGCCAGTGAATAACCTTTTGCTTCCTCTCCCCTGGAGAGACCTTTGCGTAAGGGGTCATTTTAGTTAAATATGTTTGAAATGCAGAACACCAGACTATTTGCCAGGTAAATTGCTTTAACCTTTTCGGTTTTTATTGCTGTTTGCTTTGCGACTCACTACGTTTTTCAAGCTTTTTCCTTGTTATGCACATGCTCTCTTAAGTTTTTGCCAGAACCAGAGTTCGTTTTATATTCATCGCCATACAGGCCAAAGTGACCTGAACTGCCGTCCGTGCCAATCCAATATATCGCGTTCGCCGCAACCGGTAATGGAGTTTGAGTATCCCGAATACATGCTCCACGGGTGCACGTGGTTTAACCAGCTTTTTATTGAACAACATCTGTTCTTGCGTGAGGGGATGGTGTTTGTTGGGTCGGTGCATGATCCCGGGAAATATGCCTCTCTCCTTGAGTCCCCGGCGTCTTGCATGCGTGTCATACGCCTTATCCGCATAAACCGCTTGCTCATCGCCCATGACTAATGCGTCCGCTACATCCGTTTCGTTTACATTTGCCGGAGTCACGACCACACGACGAACCAGGCCCGTTCCTTGATCAACGGACGCATGCATCTTGTAACCCAAACGCGAATCCGCCTTGCGCTTCCACACGGGTCCGGTTTCAGGATCTACCGTTTTCTTCTTCGTTGACGATCCGACAAACGACGCATCGATCAACGTCCCCTGTTTCACTATTCGTCCATCGGACTCGAACTGACTGTTCAGTCTTGACAATAACTCCTCGTAACGATCGCCCAATCTGGAACGAAACCGGCTGATGGTTGAATGATCCGGAACCGGGTCTGACAAACTCAAACCAACGAAACGCCGAAAACTGATACGATCCGACAGGGCTTCTTCTAAACCCGGATCGGAAAGGCTATACCATTGCTGCAACAAAAGGGCTTTGAACAACACCAGAAGAGGGTAAGAAGGACGACCCGTTGGAGAATTGTAAATGCCATCCAGTTCCATGGCGATTCCATCCCAATCTAAAACGTCCTCCACTTCACGTAAAAAGTTCGCCGCACCTCCCGCCAAATCATCCGCAAAACTCAACTGACCCAGTTTCTTCTGCATCACATACCCTCCAACGGTTCTTGAAAAATAACAACCCAGAAATTATAACTCATCCCTAAATGCTAGACTTATACAAAGGTCTCTTGAAGGGAGAGGAATCATTTAGATCAAGGGGTCTACCTGTCCTACCCCTGCGGGGCATGAAGACAATGGTTGGATATATCACAGGGGCACGAAGGATTAGGAAAAATATCACGTCTACCTAGAGGGGCGAGGATTCATTGGTTTGTTAAGGGGTAGGGCGGGGTAAAAAGTTTCATGTCTTCGGCGGTTCGCCCCTTGGCAGGGGAGGCAGATAGCTACGACTCGTTAAGCCGAGATGAATTGTTGTTTGCCTGAGAAAGTGATTGCCATTGGCCCCATTGCTCCCAGTGGCTACACTGGTGGCCTGCCCTCCTTGGCTTCTTGCCAATACTTTTCCAGTTCTTCCAGGGGAGTGTCTTTCAGTTCTTTGCCGCTTTTCGCGACTTGTTCCTCGATGTACTGAAAGCGCTGGATGAATTTGTTGTTGGTGGTGCGAAGGGCTTCTTCCGCGTCGATCTTTTTGAACTTGGCGATATTGACCAGCACGAACAAAATATCCCCCAGTTCTCCTTCAATGTCGGCATATTTTCCTGATAGCACAGCTTCTTTGAACTCGGCGACTTCTTCATCGAGTTTGTCGAAGACTGCGGTGATTTCGTCCCAATCGAACCCATGCTTGGCGGCTTTTTTTTGTAGTTTTTGCGCACGGAGGAGTCCGGGCAGGTGTTTTGGGATTCCATCCAGCACCGATTTGCGGTGGGAATTGTTTTTTTCCTGTTTTTTGATTTCTTCCCATTGATGAACGACCTGATCGGGAGTGTCCAGATTTCCATCTTTAAAAACGTGCGGGTGGCGCCGCACCATTTTTTCACTGATGGACTGCACCACATCGTTGATGTTGAACTCGCCACGGTTTTCAGAAATTTTTGCGTGGAACAGGATTTGATAGAGAAGGTCTCCCAGTTCGTCCTTGATTTCTTCTGGATTGTTTTTATCCAGAGCTTCCAGGGTTTCGTAGACTTCTTCCACTAAATAGGGTTTCAGGCTTTCCCTTGTCTGGACTTTGTCCCAGGGGCAACCGTTTTCGCTCATAAGCGTGTCGACTATTTCAGTCAGTTTTTTGAAATCGGTCATTGCGTCAGGCCAGGAATTTTAAGATGACCGAATCAGCGAGGAAGAGTCCTTTGCGCGACAGGGCCATGTGGTTTTGGTTGATGGTGATCAACCCTTCGTTGAGGAGAGGATCGATCACTTTGCCGTATACTTTATTAAATGATATCTGGAAACGGTTTTCAAAATCTTCAATGGCGATGCCTTTCAGGCGGCGAAGTCCCAGCATAATGGTTTCACCCATGGAGTGCAACGGGGTGAGCGTTTCTGTAGATTCTACTGCAGCACCGTCTTCACGAACTGAACGTATGTAACGCGAAGGCAAAGCGGTGTTTTTAAAACGTTCTCCATTTAAATAAGAAGAAGCGCCGGCACCGAGACCGAGGTATTCTCCATTATCCCAATAATTCAGGTTATGCCGGCATTCGAACCCGGTTCTCGCGTAATTTGAAATTTCATATTGCTGGTAACCTGCCGACTGCAACGTTTCAATCGTTGACTGAAACATTTCCAGTTGAGTTTCTTCAGAAGGCAGGGTGAGAAGTCCACGTTCATGCAATTTGAAGAAAGAGGTAGCCGGCTCAATGGTCAAACCGTAGGCGGAAATATGGTCAGGATTTTTTTCCAGAGCGTTGTGTAGATTTGACATCCACTTTTCCGGCAACTGATCGGGCAGGCCAAACATTAAATCGAGAGAGAGGTTGTTGAATCCAGCCCGTCGTGCCCGGTCTATCGTGGTGTGGATTTCATCGACATTGTGCACACGTTCCAGAAGTTTTAATTCGTCAGTGTCGAAAGACTGCACCCCGATGCTGATCCGGTTGAACCCTGAAGAACGGATCTCGGCCAGATTTTCCTGCTTTATCGTTGCCGGGTTGGCTTCTATGGTGATTTCACAATCCTGACTGAGGTTGAAATGAGTCTTAATGCTGCCGAGAATTTTATCAAGATGTTCCGGGGGAAGAAGGGTGGGGGTGCCGCCTCCGACAAAAACTGTGGAGATGGTTTTCCCTTCGAGTTGCTGAGCGTAATGGTCGATTTCTGACATCAGTGCTGAAACGTAAACTTCTTCCTCTTCCCTGTTTTCAGGGTGGGAATTGAAATCGCAGTAGCCGCATTTATGCAGGCAATAAGGAATGTGGAGGTAGATTCCTGGATTGGACATGGTATTATTAAATAAGTTTGAAACCCTATTGAACCGATTTTAGCTTACAGCGTGGAACTTTTGCGAACTTTATTGATATACATTCCTTCCCTGACCGACCGATAACCATGGCAGATTCTTTCAAGTCGGGATACGCCAGCATTGTCGGCAGGCCTAATGTGGGTAAGTCTACACTTTTGAACCGCTTGATGTCTCAAAAGGTAGCGGTGACTTCTAACCGCCCCCAGACGACCCGGAACAAGATCACTGGAGTTTTGCATCTTTCGGGTGCCCAGATCATCTTAGTAGATACACCGGGGATCCATCAATCCGACCGGACTTTGAATGAAATGATGGTGCGGGCCAGTGTCAGCACTTATTCGGATGTGGATTTGATTCTGGTTATGCTCTCCGCGGATTCCGGGTTTTGTGTCGAAGATGAGTTTGTTCTCAACACAATGCGGGAGGTGCAGACTAAAAAGATTCTGGTGATTAATAAAATTGATCTGGTGAACAAACCCAGGCTTCTATCGTTAATCGATGAGATGAGTCGAAAGAAGCTCTTTGAGGAGATCATACCCGTATCGGCACTTAAGGAAGACGGGCTGGATCAGTTAAAAAGCCTGATAGTAAACTATTTGCCTGAAGGGCCGGAATACTTTCCGAAAGGTATGGTGACCGATTGTCCCGAGACCTTCCTTTTTGGTGAGATCATTCGTGAGAAAATTTTAAAGCTCACCCGGTTTGAGGTGCCGCATTCGGTAGCGGTTGTGGTCGAAGACATGTATGAACAGGAAAATGGCGTGATCCAGATTGACGCAACGATTTATGCGGAGAAGGATTCCCAGAAAAAAATCCTAATAGGAGAGAAGGGAAACATGTTAAAAAGCATTGGACGCCAGGCACGTCAGGAAATCGAAAAGCGTCTGGGTGCGAAGGTTTTTTTAAATCTATTTATAAAAGTCAAGACAAACTGGAGAGACCAGAAGCGGACTATCAAGGAGTTTGGTTATACTCATGATTCATTTTAAAACAGATGAAGAAATAAATACCATGAAGGAAACCTGCCAGCTTGCAGCAGAAGTCCTCCTGATGATAGAGCCTTATGTAAAACCCGGAGTGACCACCGAAAGGCTGGATCAAATCTGTCACGACTATATTGTGTCTCACGGGGCGGTTCCTTCACCCCTTAACTATCGAGGATTTCCTAAAAGTATTTGTTCATCCGTCAATGAAGAGATTTGTCACGGCATTCCCTCAAGTCGAAAATTAAGAAATGGAGATATTATCAACCTGGATATCACCACTTACTTTAAGGGATTTCATGGAGATACCAGCCGTACTTTTTTTGTCGGTTCACCCCGCAAACAAGCGGCAAAGCTGGTGGAAGTCTGCAAGGAGTCGCTTCAGAAAGGCATTGAGTGCGTCAAGCCCGGTGGACGCCTGGGAGACATTGGTGCGACGATCCAGCAATTTGCCGAAGGCCACGGCTATTCAGTGGTGAGAGAATTTTGTGGGCACGGTATTGGAAATAATTTTCATGAAGAACCGCAGATTTTGCATTATGGAAATTTTGGCGAAGGTCTGGAGATTAAAAAAGGGATGGTGTTCACCATTGAACCCATGATTAATATGGGTAAGCCGGAGTTGAAGATTCTTTCTGACAAATGGACTGCTGTAACTCAGGATGGCAACCTCTCCGCGCAGTTCGAACACACCATTTGTGTGACCGATACCGGAGCGGAAGTCATGACTCGCCTCGATGGCCGGACTGCGTTTTAGGAAACAGCTTTTTTCGCATTTTTTCCAAAAAAATTCTTCCCTTTTTTTGATAGCCTTTATCAATTTATCAAGAGTCAGTAATAGATGTTTATGCTGATGGACCTGTGTTGACGGGTAAAACCCTTTACTCGTGATTATTTTTTTTCAAGAGAAAAAAACTAATTGATATGGATTTTCATTTTTAATTTATCCTGTAACTCATTGCAAATAAAAGAGTTGACTTGTTTTTTTAGTTTGGTATTTTTGAATAAGTAGGAGCGATTTTTAACGATGGTTAATTCGGAGAAAAACAATGAAAGGTGATAAGGCGGTAATCAATGCTTTAAATGATGTGCTGATGGCGGAACTGACAGCGATCAATATTTATTATATCCATTACAAAATGCAGGAAGACTGGGGTTATGAAAAAGTTGCGCAACACTCCAGAGAAGAATCTATGGGAGAAATGAAACACGCGGACCAGATGATCGAACGGATTCTTTTTTTGGATGGTGTGCCAAATATGCAGAAGTACGAAAAGGTTCTTGTTGGAAATAGTGTTGAGGAACAATTGAAGAACCAATATAAAATTGAGCTTGCCCATGTAACCCGCCTTCGCAAGCATATCAAAACCTGTTTTGATAAATCTGATTTTGGTTCGAAAGAAATTCTAGACCGTATTCTCGAAGAAACTGAAGAAAGTGTCGACTGGTTGGAAACCCAGTTCAACCGCATCAAGGATATTGGGATTAAAAATTATATGATGGAAAACATGAGCAAGGATAATAATTAAAGATAGATTAAAACCCTTTGTTGTAAGGCAAAAAATTCCTGATTCAACCTGTAAGGGCTGAGTCAGGATTTTTTTATGGAGAAATAAGTTATTTATTTCTGCAATCTTTGCAAACACCAAATAAATCCATTTTGTGACTCATTAATATAAAATTATAACGCTCGCAAATTTCCATTTGATACCTTTCAATAAGAGGGTGTTCGAACTCTATGGTTGTTTCGCATTGAGTGCAAATCAGATGGTCATGATGACCAACATTTAATATTAGCTCGTAGGTTTTTTTTCCGCTCTTGAAAGAATGACTTTCTACCAACCCACAGTCGACCAAAAGTTTTAAAGTCCGGTATAAGGTTGATATTCCTATAGATGGGTAGCGTTCTTGGATTTTTTCATGCAGGAGTTCGATAGATATATGCTTTTCACAAGATAATAAAACCTCTAATATTTTCTTTCTTTGCGGAGTCCAGTTAAGCTGTTGTTGATGAAGGAAGTCCTTAAAAATATCTAATTCGTTAAACATTACCTAAACTTTGATAAAGATTATCATTTTCAATTTATGGTGAAAAATTTATGATAAAATAAAAAAAAAAGCAAGTATTATGATTAAATATATAATAAATTATTGATAATAAACGACTTATATTTTTTCCAGAAATACCCTTTAGTTGTTGACAGTTTTGTCGTTATGAAGTATATTGATAACAGTTATCAATTAGCGGTGTCATTCGATGCGTAAAATAGATTTAGAAATATGTAATGGTCCATGTTGTGAAGCATGGTCATCTGATCGTATTGCTTTAGAGTTGCGTGAGATAAGCGATGCTTTTAACATTTGTCGCGTTCCTTGTATGAACGAATGTGGCGGGGGTGTTTCTATTCGTTCTGTTTCAAAATCGAGACCCGTGAATGTAAAAAATGTTGATGAGGCTTTATTTGTATTGGATATTAAAGAAAAAGAGGCTTTTTTTTACTAGGCTGAAGAAAAAAAATTTGCCTTTTTTTAAATTGAGAATGGTTATCAATAATTAAATAACAGCTTTTATTTTCAAGCTTTAATTAGGAGGCTTTCTAATGAGCGTGGCGATTGTTGGTGGATTAGATCGGTTACGTAGATCTTATGAAAAAGGGTGCCGGGATATGGGATATCGAGGAAAAGTTTTCAGTAAAAGAATTCCCAAACTGGCCAACAGAATGTCGGGGGTTAGTGGAATTGTTATTTTTACCGGAACAGTTGCCCACCCCATGGTTGAAGAAGCCACCCGCGTTGCCCGGGAGTTTGGAATTCCTCTTGAGCGCAGTCATTCAAGCAGTGTTTCAGCTTTGAAGCGTTGCCTGGAAGGCTTTTCCGGAAGTGAGGTGGGCGCATGAATATTTCTTCTATGAAAGTTTTAATGTTCCACGCGGATAAAGAAGAGAGAGAAAAACTGGCTATCATGCTGACTCGTTTCGATCATTGCGTCGCTTTTTCTGATGGAACCGATTTGAAAGATATAAATTTCGAAGATTATGATTTGTTTATTGTTGATGAATATCTGTCGGATGGTTCTGGGTTGGTTCTCCTGCAGCATCTTCCTGAAAAAGTACGAACGAAAACAATTTTTCTGGCTAGTGGTAAAGAAAAAGTAACGGAACTTTGCCAGGAATCTTCAGGCATCTATGATTGCATGAAAAAACCCGTCAAGCCTATGGAGCTGGCAGTAGTGGCTTGCGACTTTTTTGTCACGGAATACTTAAATGAAAAAACTCTTTCCCCATTAAGTTGTTGAGGATGTTTATCTGTTCCAGTTAAAACTGGAACCCGGGCAGGTGAAATGGGGGTTGCGTCCCGTTTCGCCTGCCCAATGATTTCACCCTCCTGAATAAAAGCATCTCCTTTCCCTGTAACCGGGTTATACTTACCTGTGTTATTTCTTTTCAATTAATCTTGAGCTATGAGAAAACTTATTTTCCTTATTGCTTTGCTGGCTTCTGCATGCGCTTCTTCTCCTTTCAGCGATTCAAACCCTTTTCAACATACCGAGCTTCTTCTCGATGCAGAGCAAACACTTGACGGAGTGATCGGTGAAGCGGGTATTCCGCAAGTTCTATTAGAAAACACCAAGGCAATCGTTGTGTTTCCAAACCTGGTGAAGGCGGCTGCAATTGCCGGTGCACGTGTTGGAAGAGGGGTGGTGGTAGTTCGTTCGCCTAAAACCGGGAAATGGAATCCACCGGCTTTTATCAAATCGCGGCAGGCAAGTTGGGGAATCCAGGCGGGAATCCAGAAAGCAGAGTTGGTGCTTTTAGTTGTGACGAACAAGGGGCTCAGGCAGTTGTTCAAAAGGAAATACAGTTTGACAGAGGGACCACAAATTGCTGTTGGTCCGGTGGGCAAAACTTTAGACCTGGATCTGGACAAGCTGCTCAGCGAAAATGATATGTTGGCGTATTCTCGTATCAAGGGATTGTTTGCAGGCCTTTCCTTTGAAGGGACAGAAATTTTTTCGGACAAACACGCCAATTACGAATATTACCAGCAAGCGGTATCAAACCGCAGCCTGCTTAGCGGGCAAGAAGGAATCAAGGTTCCTGAGTCTGGGCAGGCTTTTTTAAAAAGGATGAACCGGCTGGCAGGACCAAAAGATAATAGGAAATAAGTCTCAAACTATTTTCAGGTATTAAGCGAAGAATGGTGGGTTTTTATTGCCTGCCACTTTATAAAAGGAGTTCAATTGCTTCGACGACCCTTTGCAGTCCTTTCCCATCGATAGAGTTTTTACCCGCCCGGCTCATTTTTTCCAGAACCCCAGCGTTCAATTGCAATATTTCCGGCAGTTGATTTTCGTCCCATGAGTCGGCCATGCCGAGGTTGATGGCAGCACCCTGTTTTTCTGCACGGTCTGCCTTTGCTGACTGATGTGTTACCTGGTTGATGATAAAGGCAGGAGTGCCGACCGCCATCGCTTCATGCAGAGTGACCCCTCCAGCACAGAATACCGCGTCATGATTAAAAAGGGTTTGGGCCATTTCTGATGTGGACTCATGCAGTTGTATTTTTTCATCATTATTTGCCAAATTTTTAAGGCTGGCGATGTTTTTGTTCCCGGGGCCTGCGATGACTGTTATCGAAAGGCTGGGCCTGATCGATACCAGTTTTCTGATAATTATTTGAGTTAGAGAATGTGGGTCGGTCCCTCCGAAGGTTATCAAAACCGATTCCATCGGATTGTTAAACTCACGCGTTTTAGAATGGTAAGTCTCAAACTCTTCTGCCATAACGGAATAGTTGTGGCCAAAAAGTGCGTTTAGTCCTTCTGTCTTTTCATATTCAATATTGCAGTCGATAAGGAGATCAACGTGGTTACGCCCTTCACCCAGATCTTCAAAGCTGACCACAATTTTATTTTGTTTCCTGATCGTTTTTATAAAGTCTGATGTAGTGTCCTGGGTATCCAGGATTATGAGGTCGGAGCTTATTTTTTCTGTATCGTTTGCCTTTATATGGGTGAGACCGCGATCATCAAGCCAATCTTCAGCGGGTGGGTAGTCGGGTATAAAGAAGGTGACTTCGTTTCCTCGTCCACGCAATTTTTTTGCGATATGAGATTGGCGGACCAAATGGCCCATGCCCTTGGTGTATGAAACTTTGCAGATGATTGCGATTTTTGCCATAAGAAACTGTTGATAGCTGGTGCAACGCTTGCAAGTATATACATTATGAAAGTGGCCCCTGGACTCAAGCCAATCTTTAGTTTGCCGGGCAGGGTTATTGTATATTGTTTCCAGCCATAGGTTGATTGATCTTTTCTAAAATTTCACGGTCGCTGAAAACCACATCCACTTTTTCCCTTTGCCTCGCCTTGAGGATTATGGGCAGCCTTTTGAGTGCCATATAAAAGGCAATCCAGAACCTGCTCTTAAGGCGAAAAAGGTCACGGATCAAAAAAACAGGGATATAAAACAGGAATTGATTCGTCATGGAGCGATCAAGAATATTCTTCCAGACAAAAAGATAATTGTTGCGCGCTGAGATCAACCCAATCTGTCTTTTCTTTTCCTGTCTTGTGATGGTTGATTGCACTTTATGGTAGGCGATGGATTTGGGTTCATATAAAACCTTCCATCCCCTTTTCAGGGCACGGTATGAAAGGTCAATCTCTTCATAATATAGAGGGTGGTAAACAGGGTCGAATCCGCCAAGCTTTAAATAGCCTTCCCGGTCTACCATGAAGGCTCCTCCACAGGCAAACAGGGTTTGACTGTTATCATCCGGTTCCTTTTCGTAAAGATAAAAATGTCCATTACTAAAATAACCCCCACGGTTGCCATATAGAAATGTGGTTCCGTCAAAAGCGTAAAATTTTCCGCTGACAGAAAATGTGTCTTTGCCATCCTCAAAATGTTCTGCAAGATGGTACAAAGCATCTTCATCCAGCTTTATGTCATTATTCATAGGCATGATGAGGCGCGAACGGGACAAACTGGCACCAAAATTGTTGGCTCCATGGAACCCGTAATTGACGGGTGTTTTTTCTGCTCTTACGGCTGGGAATTCCCGGGCCAGAACCTCCAGGCTATCGTCGGAACTGCAATCATCCACCACCATGACTTCATAAGACCGTTTTTTGTCATAGGCAACGGCTTTGAGTACACTGGGCAGGCACTCCCGTAACAGTTCTCTACCGTTCCAGTTGGTGATGATAAGGGTGATATCGGGAATAGTCATGAAAGCATCTTATGCAAAGTTTCCAATATTTCTATTTCCCCGTTCAAGGGGACTTTATCCTTAACGGTCAAGCTGAGGGCTGTCTTGATGCTTCTGTCCCAGTTAGCTCGATAAAAATCTTCATCTTCTATAATAACCCCTGTTTGGGTTTTTGATAAATATTCACGAATTGCCATAAACTCATAAAAATCGTGACGTTCACAGGTGATAACCGGTTTATGGCTGGTAAAAGCTGAGCCGATTGTTGAATAGCCTCCTTTGGTGCACACCACATCTACACTGGCAATAAGGTCAGGAAAAGTGAACCGGTCATCCAGCCTATACAGGTTTGATGGCGGATTCTTAATTGGATCACGAGTCAGAAACAGGCATTCCTTATTTTGCGCAAGTTTTTCCCACTTTACGGAATCGGTGCCCAATAAACCCAGGTAAATGAAGACCAGGGTTTTATCTTCAAATGAAATCTCTAGATGTTGTTCAAGTTCTTTGCGTCTGCTCTGACCATTCTGTGCCAGGAATCCCACTTCTTTACTTTCTCTGTTTGCCGGTGGTGGTAAATGGCATTGAGGAAGGATCTGCAAATCAGCGCAATTATAATCTTCTGCCAGAGTTTCTAGTAACTCTTTATGCTTGTCCGCTCCGGGCAGGTGGCAGTAAATATCATGCCAGGTGAAGTTTCCTATCAGGATTGAGGGGATGCCAAGTTTGTGGGCAGCTTTCAATGGCATGCTGGCTACGTCAGAGAGAACTATATCTACCTGATTTTCCTGGAGCCATTTTTTTTCTGCGTCGACCCATGAGTGGTTTTGAAAATCTACTAAGCATTTGAATGTTTCCTCGGCATCTACTTCAAGGGAGTCTGAATGACAGCACCCTGTATCCACGGGCTGTGACAAGTAGCGAAAGGGTTTTTTAAATCCCAGGGAGAATAAAGACTCTGGAACTTTCGATTTTATATGGATGTCAAAGTCGTTGGATAACTGGTTGAGCACAGGTATGGACCGGGCGTAATGTCCGTAACCATGACTGCTGATATAGTAGGCTAGTTTCTTGATGGGGCCACTCCAGTGGCCGGGCCAGGCCCGGTAATGATAGACGTTGAAGTCTGCTGGCGAGCAACGTGTTGTGATAGCTCAAAAAACCGTTGCTTCCCCTGTTGTGGGAGCTATTTCTCTTTTGCCGGTTTGTAATCGAATTGGCAAATAGTACCTAATTGAGCAAAGAGGTTGCTCAATTTCAAATCAACATAGTCCTGCCGGGCTTCCCATGGGATTTTGTCAAACCCGCAGGCTGTCTCGATATAGTCTGTTCTTCCGAATCGAATGAAAAAAGCGGCAAACCAGCATTTCTTCATTTTAAAAACCCAGTTTTTTTCATCGGCTTTTTTATGTTCCAGCAGAAAATGTTTCCAGACATGAGTTTCATCAATTTCAGGCTGGTGATTCTCGATAAAAGTTTTAAAAGGGTTGTCAGACGCTTTCTCTTTCTCAATCATTTTATCGCGCTGGGGTTTTTTCCATGCGGCTAAAGCAGAGACGATTGCCTCCCGTGCTTTATCCATTCTAATATTCGCATCATCCAGTACGTTGTGCGCGTTATAGATAAAGGCGGCTACAGTGGTGAGGTATTGCTCTTCCTCGTCCAGTTCATCACCCTTTTCATATTCCCATATATCTATAAACCTTTTGCGGATGAGATCTTTATCAACTTCTGCACCTTCTACTTCCAGGTGCTCGAGAATGGGGTCAATACGTTGTCCTGTTTTTTCCGGGTTACTGCTTGTTTCTGTTTTTTCATTCATAATGATTTTTAGGGAAATACCCGTCGGGTTTGAGTTCTGGATAATTAATTAAATTTGCCAATTAGTTTTCTAAACTATCATAATCGGGTTTGAAGTGGCAAGTGACTTGATGTTATAAGGCGGGATTGGTTAATTCCAGAATTCAGGTGAAAAGGACCGGTTTTATGGGTAAAGAAAACTTTGATGTGGTGGTCATTGGTTCGGGGGTTATCGGCCATAGTATTGCCTTTCGAATCAAGCAGGACGCTCCAGAGCTGAAAATTGCTGTTTTGGGGGACCCGGTCAACTCACTTCAGGCATCTCGTGCTGCAGCGGGAATGCTGGCCCCATTTTGTGAGTGTGACAAGGCGGATCGGTTTTTCGGGTTTTGCCGGGATTCCCTGGATATGTTTCCAGAGTTTCTTTCAGAGCTTGTTTCAGTCAGTGAAGTTCCTGTCCTTTTTTCGTCAGCGGGTTCCTTGATGCCCTCATCCAATTACATCGAAACCTGGGAAGAGCGAAAAGGGTTTTTTGACCGCGAAAACATTCCGCATGAAATATGGGATGTGGAAAAAGTTCGTCAGGAAGCGCCTTTTTTATCGGAAGAATGTGGTGAAGTGATGTGGGTGGGCGAAGGGCAGGTTAATAACAGGCAGATGCACGACTCACTCATGCAGGCCTCCAGAAAACTGGGGACCCATGTTCTTGAGGCAAATGTTTCTGGTTTTATTCGAAACGGTTCGACCATTTCATCAGTGGCGACAGATTCCGGTAATATTAAGGGTGATAGGTTTGTTCTGGCATCAGGGAGCTGGTCTTCCCAGCTAGCCAGGGTGCTGGAGGTGTCGATTCCTTTGAAACCGATCAAAGGTCAAATGTGCAGGGTGCAGTTGGACGATAACTTTATGAATTATACAATACACGGAATGATGACTTATATCGCACCCTGGAGGGAGGGTAATGGGCTGGTGATTGGCTCGACCATGGAAGATAGAGGGTTTGACCCCTCGATAGAAGATGAAGTGATCGACCGATTGATAGAAAATGCCTCTAGAATCCTTCCTGATCTCAAGACGGCACCCTTGATCGAATCTTGGACAGGCTTGCGTCCCGCTGCTGAAGACCTGATGCCTATAATGGGAAGAAGCTCGAAGTATGAGAACCTGTTTTATTCTTCCGGTCATTATCGCAACGGAATATTATTGACTCCAAATCAGGCGAAATATATGTCTGGAGTAATCAGAGAAACCATAGATGATGAAATCCCTGAGTTTTCTCCCACCCGATACAATCTGTGAAGAGGCTGTTTTATGAACGATGCAATTAATTCAGACCTTGTTCGCGACTTTCATCGGGTATGGCACCCATGCACTCAGCATAAGGACTATGAAACCACTCCGCCCATACTGGTTGACAGGGCAGAGGGCATCTATCTTTATGACAAGGAAGGAAAGAGGTATTTGGATGTTATCTCTTCTTGGTGGGTGAACCTGTTCGGCCATAATAACCCCAGGCTCAATACTGCTTTAACCCGACAGTTGGAAAAAATGGCACATGTGATGTTTGCGGGTATAACCCATCAGCCCGCCATTGATCTTGCAGATTCTCTTGTGAATCTTTCTCCCACCGGACTTGAGAAGGTATTCTTCTCCGATAACGGTTCCACGGCGGTAGAGGTGGCTTTAAAAATGAGTCTGCAATATTGGCAGGAGAAAGGGGAGCCGCAAAAGGTCAGGTTCGCTTACCTCAAAGGCGGATATCATGGTGAAACCCTGGGTGCTCTATCTGTATGCGGGCTGGATATTTTCAGGACAAAGTTTGAAAAGGTTCTTGCAGGACAGTTGCCAGTAAAGGGCCCGGACTGCTTTCGCTGTCCTTATGGGTTGCAAAGGCAAAGTTGTAATGCTGAATGTTTTGAGCCGATGGAAAAAGCTTTGAATGAAAACTTTAATACTCTTGCCGGGGTAATCATAGAGCCTTTGGTGCAGGGTGCTGCGGGTATGATGATGTATCCACCGGTTTATCTGAAAAAACTGCAAACGCTCTGTGAGACATTGGGAATCCATTTGATCTTTGATGAAATCGCTGTTGCTTTCGGGCGTACAGGTTCTCTTTTTGTTTGCGGGGAACACGATCTTAATCCGACTTTTTTATGTCTGTCTAAAGGAATCACTTCTGGCTATCTTCCTTTATCGGCGACGCTGACCACTGAAGAAATTTATTCGGCATTTTACGGTGAGCATCGAGATTTAAAACTATTCATCCACAGTCATAGTTATTCGGCGAACCCTCTTGCCTGCGCTGTGGCCAATGAAACATTGAATATGCTTACGGAAAACAATTTTCTTGCTACGCTTAAACCCAAAATCTCAGCCATTAAAGAATGTGGAAAACAGTTTGAGGGAATAGCGGGAGAATTCAGGCAGACTGGAATGATCGCTGCTGTGGAACTGGTCAATAAGAATAATGAAAGATTTCCCTTTGAAGAACGTGTGGGTTACAAGGTGTATCTGGAAGGATTAAAGCGAGGACTCTTCTTACGTCCATTAGGAGATGTGGTCTACTTCATCCCGCCTTTGATCATCAACGAGGAAGAGATAGAGTATATGTTGAACACGGCTCATGAATGCATTCATGCGGTTGTTGGATAGATGCTTGTTAAATTTGATTGGAGTAAAACATGTATGAGGTTACTGTTAAAACAGGTTTTTCCGCTGCTCATCAACTCAGGCTTTATGATGGCAAATACGAAAACCTGCACGGTCATAACTGGTCGGCCCAGGTTACAGTTGAAGCTGACGAACTGGATACAATGGGAGTCGGTATCGATTTTGTGAAATTAAAACAGATGGTAGAAGAGATACTGGGCAAACTGGACTATCAAAACATCAATGAAATACCCCCCTTTGATGAACTTAATCCCTCTGCTGAAAATATTGCCCACTGGTTGTTCCATGAACTCAAGGAACAGGTCAATTCTCAAACCACGCGTGTGAAACGGGTTGAGATCTGTGAAATGGAAGGGTGTGGAGCCAGCTACTTTGAATCCTAAAATAGCCCTGCCAGGCAATTTCCCTCTCTTGCGGCCGTAAGATTCAGCCCCTTTAGGCTCCTTCTTTTGTCGTCGTTCTCCCCGCCTAATAATAAGTCATTTAAAATCAATATCTTGGTGGTTCTGTTGACAGGGTTTTCCCCTTCATTCCGGACTATGTAAACTATTGTAAAATAAGGTTTAGTTATTTTTAGAGACAATGTTGGAATAAAATTTTTTAGAAAAAAGTTGACAAAAGCTATTGATTTATTTATAGTTATTTCATTCTTTTTAAATTCTTTGGAGTTTTCGGTCGCATTTGCGGGGGTTTGATTTTTTTTAACCAACTCAAAATCCTCTCAGAGAGTTATTCGTGTCTGACCAGACTGAAGATTCCGTTCATATTGCCGATGGGTTAGTGGAGAAAGTTTCCTTTTGGAAATTGTTTTTACGCAACCATTTTTTTAGGGGGATCGGATCATGAAAGACCCGGTAGCCGACTTTTGGGGAAATATTGAAAACGCTTTGGATCAGGGAGGATTTCAGTACATTCTCGAGGATCTGGTACAAAAGGTTCGGAAGGGATTGGATGATTCTTCCATTACAGCCCAGTCTATCGACAGACAAGATTCCTATTCGGATATAGCTGCTATAGCACAAAAAGACGGGTTGGAAGACTTTGCCCTGGCCCTTCGTTTTGCTAACGAATAAAAATTAAGCACCATACACCAATTCGGGATACGTCCAGAGTCCCGTTTGTTTGACCTCAGGTTCATTTGAAAGCCCCTGTTCCAGTCAGGAGGAATGGGGGTTTTCTATTGTTTGATAACTCTTCTTTCCTTAAATAGAATCAGTATAATACCTGCAGGGCTTTTGTCTGAATTGATCAGTTACTGTTTTCGGCGGCTAGCGGGATGAATATATGGTTCATTTAATAGAAGATTTAGCCGTATTATTGCTGGTTTCCCTTCCGATCAACCTGTTTTTCCACAAAATCAAACTGCCCTCTGTCATGGGCTACCTCATTGCAGGGATCTTGATAGGCCCTTATGGTTTGAAGCTGATCTCCGATGTCGCATCTGTAAAAGAACTGGCTGAAATTGGGGTCATCCTTCTTCTTTTTGTAATAGGGTTGGAATTTTCTCTTGGACGTCTGCTGAAAAACCTGACTTCGGTTCTAGGTGTTGGGGGTCTGCAACTGGGATTGACAACTGTTTTTGTCTGGTTTGTTTTTATGGAAATGGGATTCCAGCAAAACCAGAGCATAGCTTTTGGCTTGATAGTTGCGTTGAGCAGTACTGCGATTGTCCTGAAAATGATCACTGATCGTGCAGAGATCGATACTTTGCATGGAAAGATATGTATCGGTACCCTTCTATTTCAGGATTTATGCGTGGTCCCCATCATGTTGCTTTTTCCCCTTCTTGCACAGTCAGAAGTCAATTCTGGTGCGGACTTTACAATAGCCATGGTTAAGTCATTGGCCGCTGTGGTTGCAATATTTTTTCTTTCCCGGCTGATTGTTCCCAAGGCGTTGATTTGGATAGCACGGGTCGGCAATAAGGAACATCTTACACTGTCAGTATTATTTATCATTCTGGCTACAGGCTGGGTTTCACAGAAAATGGGCTTGACCCTGGCGATGGGTGCTTTGATAGCTGGCATGATTATCTCCGAGTCCGAGTACAACCACCAGATCATTCTAGATGTTCTTCCTCTAAGGGATTACTTCAGTAGTATCTTCTTTATTTCAGTCGGTATGCTTCTTCAAACGCAGGTTCTGATGGATTCAATCTGGCTCTGCCTGGAATTTTTTGTTCTGCTGGTACTTGCTAAAGGAGGGCTGGCTTTTCTGTCCTGTTTACTGGTCAGGGTGCCTGTGCGGATTTCTTTTGTGGTTGGGATGAGGTTGGCGCAGGTGGGGGAGTTCTCTTTAATCCTTTCAGCTATGGCGATGGATCAGGGGTTGTTTGATCCTCATCATTATCAGTTACTGCTCCTTGTTTCGATTCTTTCAATGCTTTTTGCTCCTTTGTTGATACAGGCATCTTCGGTGTTTTCCATGAAATTGTTTTCCCAATGGAAATCTGCAGAAAACGATTCGAGTCCAAAACCTGTGTCTGAACTTAAAGATCATGTCATCATAGTGGGATATGGACTCGGAGGCAGGACACTTGCCCAGGTGCTTCTTGAAACGCAGACTCCTTTTATGGTTTTGGATCTGAACGGGGAGCAGGTTAAACGGGCTTTAACAGAGGGTATCACCACCCATTATGGTGATTGTACTCATGAGGAAACTTTGAACCGGGCTGGGTTGCAGGACGCAAGGATGATCGTTTTTTCAATCCCGGATTATACGGTAACAGAAAGATCCGTGCGCCTTGCCAGAAAGATTAATCCTGAAGTCAAGATAATGGTTCGAACCCGATTAACGGAACAGGTTGAGGAACTTAAAACTGCCGGAGCGGATGAAGTGATTCCGGAAGAATTTGAAACTTCCATAGAAATTTTTTCGCGGGTCCTCAAGGACTACCGCATTCCAAATAATATTATTGAACAACAGGTGGAATTGATCAGGTTGGAAGGTTATAGCATGTTCAGAGGCTTGTCATTAAATTCCGAGAGCCTGAAAAAATTTTCCACATACCTTACAGCTACCCTTACAGAGTCCTATTTAGTTTTGCAGGAAAGCTGGGCACGTGAGAGAATGCTGGGTGATATAAATATTACCGATCGAACGGGAGCTGTGGTCATTGCGGTAGTTAGAAATAACAAGGCTCACCCTAATCCCGATTCTGAGTTTACCGTGATGTCTGGAGACACTCTTATCCTTTTTGGAAGCCACTTGCAACTGGACCGGGCTATTGCTTATTTGAAGTCTGGTCAGGATTCCGGTTAAAAATTCTTCAGCCCATACAATCATTTTGATGAATCAAGTTATCACCAAGGCAGTTATCTTAGCAGCGGGAATGGGTTTGCGGCTGAAAGAAATCGGCGAGCATATGCCAAAGGGATTTATCCGGCTTGGAGAAACTCCTATTATTGAGCATTCCTTGAGAGCTTTGATTGCCAATGGAATTCAGGAAATATTGATCGTTACGGGTCATAAAGCTGAGTATTATGAAAATCTAAAGGAGACATATCCAGAAGTAATAACGGTTAAAAATGACAAGTATTCCGAGACTGGAACCATGTATTCACTCGGGTGTGCTAAGGAATTTGTTGATAGAGATTTTATTTTGTTGGAATCCGACTTGATATATGACCCGGATGCAATAGCAGAAATTATTCGCACTCCTCACAAAGACTGCCTTTTATTATCGGGAAAAACGAATGCAGGAGATGAGGTATATGTGGATGCGGTCGAAAATCGTGTGACAGGTATTTCAAAAGAACGGGATAATATTAAAAACCTGGTTGGAGAGTATGTTGGCATTGCTAAAATTTCTCAACAATTGTATGGCAAGCTCGTGGAATGTGCGGGATCAAACCAAACACTTAGTTATGATATGGGTTGTATGGTAGAGGTTGCTGATGAACATAAAATATCGTTTTTGATGATTGAAGATCTTCAATGGGCTGAGATCGACAACCTCTCTCAAATGAATCGGTCTCAGAAAGTTTGGAAGAGAATAAAGGCCAAGTGACTATAATTTCCAGTGAAATCTTATAGCTTTGTCCTGTTCAATAAATGTGGCCCACTGGCTAATTCTTAAAATTTAGTTTGTCATGTGTTTTATGCATGTTGTTATATCTCAGGAACTGGTGGCGATGTTTGAGAGCTGGGGTTGTGATAAGTATTATGACTTATGACTGCAAGACTAAGTTGAAAATAAGCAGTTTTTACTTAATGCCATAAAAATATATTATCTTTCTCCTTCCAAACATCCTGTCTGTTACCTTCTGCTCTCATCCTTTCTGGATTTGCTCCTATCCCGTTGTAGATTGATTTTTTAAATAATCTATGTGCATATAATCTCGGCTCGTTGGTCATTACCTAAAGGAATAGGATGAGGATCTCCAGCAACGAATGCGGGGTTAGACTCGCATTGGTTACAACAAGTACCAGAAGTAGGGTCAAAAGTTGGATTAGGATCGCATTGACCACCACCATGGGTAAATTAAGGAGATCTCTGTAGCAAAGAGGATTATAAAATTTACTTCGTGGTTGGTTGATTAGTGGATTCGAACTATTTGTTATTATTTGATTTGGGAATTGTAACGTTTAACAGAGTACCTTTATCAGTTAATGCATCGACTTTAAACTGACCATTCCATTGAAGAACACGTTCACGTATCCCTAATAACCCTAAAGAACCTGAATCACTGACTTTCAAATTATCTATCCCAATACCGTCGTCTTGGATAGAAAGGATATAATCACTTCCATTTTCAAAAAATTCAATTTTAACGTTACTTGCCTGAGCGTGGCGTGAAATATTTGTAAGTCCCTCCTGTAAAATCCGGAATAAATCTGTGGACAAGTCAGGATGTAGCTGGGTTTTATCAGGTTGAATATTTAACTTACATTTTACATTAGTATTCTCCGAAAACTTCTCAGACTGAAATTTAATAGCCTCAGGAAAGCCCATCACATCAAGCGCCTGCGGCCTAAGTTCTGTTGAGACCTTACGTATGGTTTCAAACGAATCATTCAGAAGTAATTTAATGGATTTGAATTTTTCATGAACCGAAGGCTCAGAGAAACCAGTGCGAATTCTTTTTTCTAGCCAAGACAGGTCAAGCTTTATTGCAGTTAATGTCTGTCCCAGGTCATCATGGATTTCTCTTGATATTTTTATTTTTTCATTTTCAACAGCACTTTGTAGTTTATTGTGCAAACTCCTCAACTCCTCGCGTGATTTTTTAAGGGTAATTTCAGATTCTTTCAGTTTACTTGTTCTCGATGCCACTAATTCCTCAAGGTGGTTACGGTAAACTTCTAATTCCTTCTCAGCATTTTTCTTCTCTGTAATATCCTGTCCAACACCTACTACACCAACAATTTGACCCTGTGGATTCCTTCTGGTAGTAGCGTTGAGAAGGACCACGACCCTTTCACCACCTTTAGTAAAAAGGGGGACCTCGTAGTTTGAAGTCTCATTACCTTTCAGAGCCTCATTTAAAACTTCCTGTACTGACTCCTTAAACTCTTCAGTTATTCTCGTTTCAACCAGGTTGTGCCCCATAACCTCATCCTTAGTAAACCCGGTTATCTGTTCTACCTTTTGATTCCACTCATTAACATTGCCATTTGTATCAACTCCAAATATAGGAGCATTTGCAGTATCAATAAGCTGTGTAAGCTCCTTACTGATACTCTCCATTTCCGATCTAGACTGGTCCAACTCTGTAATATCCATGATCGCACCCGTCATAACGAGCGGTATGCCGTCCTTGTCCCAAACTGTCTCGCCACGATCATCCCATAATCTAACAACACCATCTTTTCTTATAATTCGGTATATTTCATGCCATTTCACATGTTCTTTATGATGTTTGCTTAGGTTGTCCATTACTCGTTTGCGATCGTCGGGATGTATAATTTCTTCAAAGGCTTCAATAGTTCTTGGAAATTCGTTTTGCTCATAGCCAAGAGTTGTGTCGATATCTCCAAACCATTTATGCTCTCCGTTAATAATGTCCCACTGCCAAGAGATGTCATACGACAATCCTGCAAGGACTCTAAGCCTATCTTCACTCTCGATTAACATTTTTTCCGCTATCATTTTCTGCTTAAAATATTTCCAAAAAAGCAGTAATACGGAAACCCAAATGACTAAAAGACTAACTATAAGGATTTGAGAATAATAGCGGAAAGTTTGCTTATATTTTAAAACCTTTTCTTTTGTTTCAAGCTTAGCACCTTCTAAAAACCTGCTAATACCATTCGAATAAATTTTTTTATATTTCGCATAATCACTACTTAACAAGATGCTTTTTGCATTTTGAGGATTGCCTCGACTTACCTCTAAAAACGCATTACGTTCTAAAGACACCAACACATCATTGGAATCTTTTGTTTCTGATATAAATCGTTGCAGGTTGGTTTTTGAGGACAAGGCTGTGGCTTTATCAATAGCAATTTTCAATTCAGGCTCGTAGATGTTATAACGATCTTTCCATTGTATTTCTCCCGTCAAGATATAAGAGCGGGCGGACATAGTTAGCACTTCATCTAAATAAAGAATCCTATCGCTCAATTTATTAATTGAAGCGTGTATTGCTAAAGAATTCTTTTCTTTAATATAAAGTTCCCATCCGATATTAAAAAAATAAATTATTAGAGACACAGTGAGAAGCATTGTTGTTGCTAGAAGTAACAATGGCTTTTTAAGTTTTAACTTTGATTGATGCATAAGCAGATATAGATAGTTTTATCTGAAGTTAGAGCCCAATTCTTTAGCTTGAGTTGTAGTATATCTTATATGCGGTAGGATAATCCCTATTATTGCTTAATTAGCAGGCTTAGGTTACTTAAATTATTGAGATCCAAGGAAGGGATGACTTAAAGTTTCATCCAACGAGCTTGTGGTATCGGCCACCAACCCCGGAAATAATAAAGATTATACATACTAGTATGACTTACAAGAACTAAATCTTCAATCTGGTATATAGAGTGGGGTCTGATTGAAAATTTAGGGAAACCAGATGGGAGGTTATTGATTTACCCAAATTTATACTCTGTGTCTGAGATCCATATAATGGGTATAGGTAAAACTGTATCTTGGCTTAAAAATGTGGTTTCAATTTGATCCTGGGTGAGATTTTTTGCATTTGTGAGGTTTGCTCCTGAAATGTCAGCATGATTTAGATAAGCGTTTTCAAAATTAACATCAGTAAGATTGGATCCGGACAGGTCTGCGGCAATTAGATCCGAATTTGTGAAATTGGCACCCGAAAGATTGGCGTTGGATAGAAAAACTCCTGTCATATTTGTATCACTGAGATTGGCATTTATAAATTGTGCATTTTTTAAATCTGCACCTTCAATATCTGACTCACGTAGGTTGGCATGGGAAAAGTTGGCCGAACTTAAATTTGCTTCGACCAAATTAGCCTGAGTCAGTATAGTATTCATAAAGTTCGCATTCAGACCGCGAGAACGGTAAAGAAGAGTTCTATGCATATGAGCTCCCTCAAAGTTTGCGGAGCTGAAATCGGCTTCACAGAGGTCAGCTTCGCATAGGTCCGAATTTTTTAAGCAAGCTTCGATAAGAACCCCAGTACTTAGATCTGCTTTTTTTAAATCAGCTCCCGTAAAGTCTTTATTTCGCAGGCTTTTTTTTGAGTTTTCTGCTTTAGATTTTTCGGTGTTCATAAAAAAATTAAAAGATATAAAGAGTATATGAGTTCTAGGCTAATTGCAGAGATATGTTTCGTCAAGGGGTTAATCTTCATAAACTATGATGTTAGTTATTAAAGTCCATGATAGTCTGATTGTTAAAATCTTTTTTTAATAAGCTAGATAATATCTGGGAATGGTTTTAACAAAACCCTTATTAAATAAGAATCGATCCTGAAGCGTAATAATTTATTTGCTGTGCATATAGGTTGAGAAAATTTGTTGGGGATCAATTTAAATATGCAAAAAAATATCTTTTTTCCTGCTAGTTATATGTTTTTTAAAAGGATAAATATTGGGTGGTTATTCTAATTCAAAATAAAAATTTTAGAGCCAAAGAATATGAACTGCTTAATTTAGGTTTTGCTTACCGAAATATCTTAATTATACAAGTGCAAATAAGGAAATTTTTTAATCAATATTTGAGGGGTGTATGGAATTCTTAAAAAAGAGAAAGTCAATAATAGTGATTTTAGTTTTTCTGCTGTGCGTGAATACCAATCCATCTTTTGCTAAAAATGAAAAAGAGAGAGACATTGAAAAATTGCTTAAGGTGTCCGGAATTCTTGATCAGTTGACTTATATGCAGGACACCCTCATGAACTCTGTATCATTAATGGTGACTGGAACATTCCCCAATGTTCCTGAGGCTTTTTGGGGGGAATTCAATCAATTGATTGGAAAAAAGGAAATGGATGATCTGGTGCAACGGGTGATACCGGTTTATGACAAACATATGTCCCACGATACGATAAAAAAGCTTATCACCATGTTCGAGACACCTTTCTGGAATGACTGGAAAAAAAAGATGCCTCTGATCAGCCGGGAAGCGGGTGTCATAGGCAGTGAGTGGGGCAGGGAACTTACTCAGTCTAAGGCATTCAATATGAGATTAGATGGTTTGATTGAGAAACACGAACTGAAAAAGTTGAACCCTCCTAAGGATAAAGAATAGACTTTTATTATCTTTTTTGTCGAGTATTCAGTCTCAATGAATTAAGAGGTTTTCTCTTTAACAGTATAGGTCTTGTTTTTGCTGAACTTTCTATATTTAATTTTTATTGTGTGTATAAGCAACTCTAAACCCATTAATATGATGTCGATGATCTGGTAAAGCACGATATCGGGTATGTGACTTTATATGACTGATCAGGTTTGCCTGCGATCCTCCTCGCTTGACTTTTAAGCGTCCAGTTTCAGGGCCTTTTGGATTTTGAACTGGGCTGTGTTGAAAATAATCTTTGGAAAACCAGTCCTCAACCCATTCCCACACATTCCCCAACATATCATAGAGTCCAAAAGGGTTTGGTTTTTTCAACCCCACCGGGTGAGTTTTATAATTAGAGGTTCCAAAATACCACACATAACTATTATCAATTTTATCCCCCCAGTAAAATTGAGATTTGGTTCCGCCTCTTGCCGCATATTCCCATTCTGCTTCAGTTGGCAGGCGGTATTTGTTGGTATTTTCAGCTTTGTTTAGTTCTTTGATAAAACTTTTGGCATCATTCCATGAGACTCTCTCTACAGGTCGAGAGTCTCCAGAAAATTTTGAATAATTATTTGGCATGAATTTCATCCATTGGGCCTGCGTGACTTCAAATATACCTAAATAAAACTCATCCACACATACCTTATGAACGGGAGATTGAAAACGGAAACCATCTTCAGTACCCATACTGAAGCAACCGCTATGAATTTGAATGAATTTCATGCCGGTGGAAGGAGAGATCGATTGCTTCTGCGTGGTGTTACTTTCTTGGGCAAAGATGGGTGTAGCCATAATTAACAAAGAAAAAAAAATAATTAACGACAGTTCTCCAATGTATTTAGGTTGTGATTTCATAAAATGTAACATGTAGAGTAAGTTGAAAGTTATTTTATATAGGCGAAACACTTATAATATAATAAGTTATCGCCTATTATTTAAAGGGTTTTTTGCCGATATTGGGTGTCTGCTACTTACCGCTATACTCTTGATCAACTTTATTTTTATGCGAGAGGTAAGTTATGCGCACCACTATTTTTTGTTTGTTGCTAACATTTGGAGTTTTTGTGAGCTTAGGACAGGCAAAACCCCAAGCGATATCACTAGAGCTATCGAGGCAAGTGCCTATGAAGATTTATCAAAACTCTAATATAGCAGTGCGCAATACCTTTCAAACAAATTTATATGATTTGACAGTAACTAAACCACCCTTTCTCAAAGAGATAGTTTCTGTTTCAAAGTTTTTGCCAGGACAATCCTTTGACATTGCTTTTTCAAAATTAGGATCTTACGAGATTTGTTTCTCGAAAGAAAATAATAAGGCCCGTACTTGTCTGCGATTGAATGTTGTAAAGCGGTTAGCTGCTTGAATTAAACTCCTGTCTAGCGAGCAATCCTCCAAATAGAATCCACAAAGTATTTTTTAACGTCAAATAAGTTCTCAACAACTTCAAATCCATTTTCAAGAGCCAGACTTTCCACTTCCTCAAGTGTGTATTTAAGAGACTGCTCGGTTTTCATCGCCTCCCAGGCTCTAAAATGAAATTCTTTATCTAACTCTTTAATATAAACATTTTGATTTCGTGTGCTGTATAGGTAGCTTTCAACTGTACGTGTTATTGGATTGTATTGCCCTTGTTGCACAAAGTGGTCTTTATTGAAGTTTGCCTTAAGTCGCTGATTGATGCGGTCCAGCATGTGTAGATTAAACTCTTCAAACAACTCATTATTGTAGGCAGAGTATAGTATTTTGGGGTCTTTCATAAGATCAAACCCGATTAGTAAAAAATCTTTTTGCCCCATTGATTTTTTCAAGTTGTTGAGAAATGAACGTGAATTGTGTGGATCCATATTGTTTAAGGTAACTCCCAGAAACAGGATCAGGTTTTGATTTGATTCGCTTTTCGTGATAGATCTTAATCCTTCGAAATAATCACCGGCTAGTCCAGTAACCTTCAGATTTGAGTTGGCGTGTTTCTTTTTTAGAATGTGAACAAGGTTGTTGATGGCACCTTTAGAAATGTCTATAGGAAAGTAGTGAAAGTTTAGTTTGCTTAGTAAAAAATGCTCAATGAGAATTTGGGTTTTGCATCCGTCTCCAGAGCCCAGTTCAATCAGGTTGAAACAATCATTATGTATAAGTTTCGCGATATTAGTTTTATGATTGTTTATAATTTCAAACTCACAAGCGGCAGGAAGGTAGCCTGCGAGCTCTGTTATTTTTTTAAAAATTGCACTTCCTGTTTCATCAAAAATCAACCATGATGGCAGACACTTGTTATCCAGTGATAAGCCTTTATCTACCGTGGCAGCAAACTGTTGCTCAGGGGAAAATGTATCTGGCGCGGAACTTAGAATTTTTGTTTCAAACAATTAAGATTTCTCCTTCACATTGTCTGGTGCGTTTGACCTTGTTATGTGTGTTTGTTATATTACTTATCTCTATACCCTTTTACATCTTTTTTATTGCTTAAGAAATCACTGTGGTTCGACTCTTGCCATGGCTAAGGTGTGAATTGGTTTTTCGTTATGGCACAAACAAAACCTAACTCTAACCTTGTATTTTCAACCCTATGAGACTTTATTCTCAAGAAGAATTTGTAACCCTTGAATATTCACATCAGGAATTGGAGGATGAATTTGTAGATTTATTGGAGTTAGGTAATCTGGATCTGTATTTTTCCCAAAACCCGAATAGGGCTGAAAACTTAAAGTTTAAAGTAAAAGCTCTTTTTTCAGATGCATTCACTGAAAACGAAGGTTGTTCCCAGGCGCACTTGTTTTTGCAACGGATCTTATACCGCATAAACAGATTGAAGTTCTTTTGGTATGACCCATTGGATAATTACTCAAACGAGGACTCGGTATTTCTGTTTACTTTGCGTAAGGAAATTGAAGATGCATGGCAGAATTGGGAAGATGATAATTCCACCAGAATAGATCGTGTAAACCTTATTGATGTTTTAAGAACACGTGTTAAAGAAGACTTGCAGCCCAATCTTTCTCCGGACGGTCTATATATCCGTGATGAAATCTCTGAATCTGGATATAAACTTTTTCTGGCAATTGCCTCTCTTGATGGTCTGGTGGAGGCAAGCCAACTTTCACGAATGTTGGGGGGAGTCGGGAACGAGGTCCAGACAATGTTGGCCAGAATTTTATGGGAAGAATATGGAAGCGGAAAACTCTCTAGAAAGCACTCTACTCATTTTGCGACCATGTTAGAAGAGTGTGATATGGATTCCAGGCCGGAAATATATTTTGATTGTGTTCCCTGGGAAGTATTGGCAAATATTAACCATAGTTTTTTTCTATCAGAGAGAAAAAAGAACTTCTTACGATATATTGGCGGTTTATTATACACAGAAGTTTCTGTGCCTGCTGCATTCCAAAACATTAAAATGGCGGGTCACCGTTTAAATTTAGGTGATAAAAGAACCAGCTATTGGGATCTTCATATTAGAGAGGATATCCGCCATGGGCAGTGGATGCTTGAAGATGTTGCACTGCCATTGATTGAGAAATATCCTGAAAACGGGTGGGATATGGTTAAGGGATATGACCAGCAAAAGTATATCAGTTCTCGCGCTACTTCATCGATTGTCGAGTCCATTCGACATTTTGAAATTTCCTAAATATCTCTTTTGCTAATTATGGCTCGATAAAGTCTTTACTCTTGAGTTTCAGTGCGTTAAGACAGTTATTAAGAGTTTGTCGGTCTATTTCCTTGTGTAGAAAAATGAAGAACCAGTAAAAAGATAAAGTCAGGATTGTGCATATACTTTTATAATATTTGGTTTGTAATATAAATAAATGATTACACGGCATAAAGGTGTAAACATATTTCTTTGTATGTTTATTCTGGGTGGATTTATTTTTAGCTGATCTAAGCTTATAAAACGGTGACTGGCTGATTTTGCGGGATACTAAGATATATCTTCAAAACTGCAGGAGAAAGTCATCGTCTATTTCTTCTTCGAGATAATCTGGTAATCGGGTAGATTTATCTGTAAGAGCTAAGCTTATCTGGGTCGCTGTCAAGCCTGTCGCAGAGGTGAGGTTGGCTCCCTTAAGGTTGGTTTGATTGAACAAAGTATCTTCATTAAATTGTGCACCTTCCAAATTGGCATTCTCAAGATCAGTATTCTGAAGGTCTGACTCCAGCATACCGGCCCCAGATAGATTGCAGTTTTTCATCTGGGTATTACGTAGACAGGCCTCTTGCAATTTGGCCTTACTCATGTCTGCTCCTTCCAGATTAGCTCCTGATAAGTTTGAAAACTGGAGTTTGCACTCTTTAAGGTTACTGTTGCTAAGATTTATATTTTGTAATTTGGCACCTCTTAAATCTGCCTGGGTTAAATCTGGTTGTAATTCCGGGTTTTTGGTTCTCCATTCATTCCAGCTACTGATACCGTTTTTAATAAGTTGGAAGTGCTCTTCGTTTGCCATGTTCTATCTTTTGGTTGGATTGTTAATATTAAATAGATAAAATAACAATGTACTTGTTTAACGAATGGAAATTCGGTCAGATAAAAATACCTGGTAATTTCCTGTTCAGCTTGGTCAACATTAGGTGGTTTTGAGCATTTAATTCAGTTAACTCTATAATTTTCAATAGGGTTTAATGGTTGGTCTGCTTTTTGAACCAGATACTACATAAAAAATTCCATGTAGACCATCCATCCAATCATTGAAAGAATCAGTATGGCATAACCAGTATGGACCCAAATCGTGAAAATAGGGTTTTCTCTTCGCTTTTCTGGTTTTTCTTTTTCTTTCATGCTTTCCTCAAATTGATCCGAAATAATAATACTATGGAAACTAAAATAAACCCATTATCAATGCTGTTTTTTTTACATCTGAAATAGAAATGAAGAAGTTATTGGTAGTCCCTATTATTTTCATTTTGTCTCAGATTGCTTGTCCTGTTTTAGCCGATGACTTTCAGGATGGCTTGGATGCTGCCTCTAGAGGAGATTACAAAACCGCCTTTAATAAATGGGAACCTCTGGCTAAAAGAGGTAGTGCTCTGGCTCAATTTAATCTTGGGCTGATGTATGACAAGGGTGAAGGGGTCAAGCGTAATTATAAAAAAGCATCTAAGTGGTACAAACTTGCCGCAAAACAAAACATTGCTTCGGCACAGTATAATCTGGGGATACTTTATAGTAAAGGAAAAGGGGTTCGGCAGAGTTTTAAAAAAGCTCTGATGTTTTATACTCGGGCTGCCAAACAGGGAAATGCTTCAGCACAATTTAACGTGGGTCTGATGTATGACATTGGCGAAGGTGTGACTCCTGACTATAAAAGGGCTATCAAATGGTATCGTTTGGCAGCTCAGCAAAACAATGCCCAGGCTCAATTCAACCTTGGTCAACTATACGAGTCTGGAGAGCGAGTCACTCAGAACTATAAAAGAGCTGTTAAATGGTACAGACTTGCGGCAGATAATGGCAACCGGTTGGCGCAGTTTAGGCTTGGCTATCTGCATGAGAAGGGGAAAGGTGTTGCGAAAAAACCTAAGGAAACAGTGAAATGGTACAAGCTTGCCGCAGATCAAGGTCATGAAACCGCTCAGTTCAACCTGGGTTTTATGTATAGTCGAGGTATAGGAGTGGAGCAGAACTATGGTGAAGCTGTCAAATGGTACAGGTTTGCTGCGGAACAGGGTAATGTTCTGGCTCAATATAACCTTGGGGTGCTTTACAGTGAAGGAAGAGGCACACGACAAAGTTATTCCAAAGCTGCCAATTGGTTCCGGATAGCCGCAAAAAAAGGCGATGCTGAGGCCCAGTACCGCCTGGGAATGATGTATGAAGAAGGGGACGGTGTTGAAAAAGATATGGAAAAAGCAGTAAAGCTGTATCGGTTTGCGGCAGACCAGGGTCATGCAAGGGCCCAGGGTAATTTGGGTTGGATGTATGTAAATGGAAACGGGGTTGAGGAAGATCTGGATGAGGCGGCAAAATGGTATCGCCGGTCTGAGCAGACCCGTAAAGCACAAAAAGAGAAAAATCCTCTCTCTTCTCTCCGCTAGATAATTTTTTCATCCTTTCTATGATGTTTTTATTCTCTAATCCTATCTATTCTATTCTTATTTCTATAATTCACCCGTCGGAAAACAATAACAACCAGAAATTATGAATACTTTTTTAGCTGACTTTGCAAGTTTGATGTGGGGGCCATGGCTTTTGTTCTTGTTGCTGGGAACAGGTTGTTGGTTGAGCATTCGACTTAAGGGCATCCAGGTACGCCATCTTTTCTATTCTCTTAGACTTACCTTTTCCCGAGAAGGTGGAGGAGAGGGAGATATCTCTCATTTTGGTGCACTCATGACAGCCCTTGCCGCAACTGTGGGAACAGGAAACATTGCCGGAGTGAGTGTGGCTGTAGCATTGGGTGGGCCTGGTGCCATTTTCTGGATGTGGTTAACGGGATTAGTTGGTATGGCCACAAAATATTGTGAAGGATTTTTAGCCGTCAAGTTCAGGCAGGTAAACCATAAAGGAGAAATTTCCGGTGGGCCTATGTATTATCTGGAACATGGCCTGGGGCAAAAATGGCTGGGAATGTGCTTTGCCTTCTTTGGAGCTATGGCCGCATTCGGAATTGGAAATATGGTGCAAGCCAATACAACTGTCC
Source organism: Nitrospinota bacterium (assembly GCA_009873635.1). NCBI lineage: Bacteria > Pseudomonadati > Nitrospinota > Nitrospinota bacterium. The sequence continues at coordinate 17,264 of WAHY01000001.1, read as the reverse complement.
ACGCTTTAAATGGTTCTATGGGGGTTAGTAGTATTCTTGTTGGCGGTGTAATGATGTTGCTTACCGGAATGGTGGTTCTGGGAGGCATTAAACGCATCGCAGAAGTTGCTTCTTTTCTTGTACCTATAATGGTCGCGATCTATTTTCTCGGTGCTTTAATAGTTATTCTAAATAATTTGGACCAGTTAGGAACAGGTATAGTGATGATCTTTCAAGATGCTTTTACAGGAACGGCTGCGACAGGTGGCTTTGCGGGTGCGTCTTTGGCAAATACCATTCGATATGGAGTTGCACGAGGGTTGTTTTCCAATGAATCAGGTATGGGAAGTGCCCCCATCGCGGCGGCTGCAGCTAAAACCAATCATCCCTCCAAGCAGGCCTTGGTGTCCATGTCGGGAACATTTATTGATACTTTGATCGTCTGTTCGTTAACAGCACTGACTTTAAGCTCCACAGGTGCCTGGGTTTCAGGGGAGACGGGGGTTGCTTTAACACTGCAAGCATTTTCAGCAGGCCTGCCAGGATTATGGGGGAAAATTATCGTCACCATTGGCACGGTGACTTTTGCTTTTTCTACTATACTAGCTTGGGAATATTATGGGGAAAAATGCTTTGAATATCTATTTGGTGAAACATACATTCATTATTACCGATATGCCTGGGTAATATTTGTATTTGTAGGAGCCCAGGTAAAACTGGATATGGTATGGAACTTTTCCGATGCGATGAATGCTCTGATGGCAGTTCCAAACCTTATTGGGCTTATCCTTTTAAGTGGTCAGCTTGTCAAAGGTACACAATCTTTTGAAAAAGAAATCAGGGAAGGGTCAATCCATAAATATGATTAGCACAATGAACTATTGTTGCGTCAACATTTTTATTTTTTAGATATTGTTCACCATAAACTTCAAGCACGGTTTTGATACTTTGTCTTCTTAGCTTTTTTTCAAAACTGAACTTATTTGCAGGCAGGTCTCCAGCCTGAGGTTCGGTTGAGCCTTTAATTTGAATTGTACCTTACATAATTTTCTTGTTAATTTTGTAGGACTTTGGAATGTCTCGGATGAGAAGGTTTTTAAGGATAGTTCGGACAAGGATTTTGTAGGATTCCTTTGCATAGCCAAAAGAATTTAACTCCTGCGACTATGAAAAAAATATTTACTATTTGTTCTTTCTGGCATCGACCTCCGCGGCATGAGCTTTTGCACGTTTCAGCATGGCCGCTCTTTCTTCAGAAGTGAAATCCCGCCTTGGTGTTGGCCCTGGAACACCACCTCCAGATGGTTTAGTTGGAGCGGTTTGGGTTGGTTGTGGTGTTGGTGGGGGAGTTTCATCTTCATTAACAGTTGTTTCTTCTGCAGTTGCTTCTACTTCTTCTTCCTGAATACTTTCCTCTATAATAGGTTCTTCTTCAACCGAAATCTCTATAACTTCTTCTGGAGTCGGGTTTTCCAGTTCTTCTTTTTCTCGTCTGCGTTCAAGGATTTCCATGGCACGAAGAAACGAGTCTTCATTATTAGTCATTTGGGCTTTTGAACCACCACTATCACGATTGTTTACATTGAAATGAAAACTTCCTTCACCCATTACCATTTCTCCCAGCTTGATTAGTTTAAAGTTTGGTCAATATCTTATAAGAAAGTTTCACGAAGTTCATGTTTATTTTTTATAAAGATGCCAATTCTATCCCAATATCCATTTGTTTTACTGACCCGTTTTGTCCATTGCCAGAATATCAAAGCTATTGCCCGTTGGCTCCACGCCCCCTCTGGAGAGAGTGGCAATTTTCATTAGTTTGTTAAGTCGAGTTAATTGTTGCTGGTATATCAAGGCAATTGCTCGTTAGCCTCACGCCCACTGGTTAGCAAAAGTCTTCTGGTGATAAAAATTTCATACCAAGAGCATTTGCTACTTCAGGGTGGGTCACAGAACCAAGACAGATATTCAGTCCGGCTCTAAGAGCTTGGTCATCTTTTAAAGCTTGCCTGTACCCTTTTTCTGCCAGATCCAGGGCGTATGGAAAAGTGGCATTAGTGAGAGCGAAAGTCGATGTTCTTGCCAGGGCACCAGGCATATTGGCGACACAATAATGAACCACTCCCTCAACCTCAAAAATAGGATCGCTATGGGTTGTCGGGTGTGAAGTTTCCAGAATTCCCCCCTGGTCAATGCCTACATCGACCACGACTGCACCTTTTTGCATTGGTTTTAACATTTCGTGTGTGATAAGTCGTGGTGCTTTTGCACCGGGAATAAGTACGGCACCAATCACGAGGTCAGCTGTGCGTAGTGACTCAAGTAAATTAAACCTGTTAGACATCAGTGTTCTAAGCCGGCTTCCGTGAATATCATCGAGATAGCGTAAACGTTGAAGGTTGATATCCAGTAGAGTGACCTGCGCGCCTGTTCCGATAGCCATCTTTGCTGCGTTAGCCCCAACAATACCTCCGCCTATAATCACCACATGGCCTGGGTCTACACCTGGGACACCTCCCAGCAGGATGCCGCGTCCACCATTTTCACGCTCAAGATATTTTGCACCTTCATGCACTGCCATGCGTCCAGCTACCTCGCTCATGGGAATGAGAAGTGGTAGAGAACCGTCTGCCAGTTGCACAGTTTCATAGGCTATTCCAACCACTTTTCTATCCAGGAGAGCCTGGGTCAATTCGGGGGCCGGTGCCAAATGAAGATAGGTGTATAGTATTTGTCCTTCACGTAATAAGGGATATTCTTCAGGAAGGGGTTCTTTTACTTTTACAATCATTTCTGACTGGGCAAATATGTCCTGCCGTGAAACGATCTTTGCTCCTTGATCTAAATAGTCCTGATTGGTGATTCCGCTACCCTCGCCAGCCTTGTCCTCCAGCAATACCTTATGCCCACGGATTACCAGATCGTGAACGCCAGCGGGGGTCATTGATACGCGATATTCATCTGTTTTAATTTCTTTGGGAATTCCAACGATCATTTTTAACCTCCTCCGCTTGGTATTGGTTCAATGAGAAAAGCATATTCAATGTATTCAGCGTTATATTTATATTATATAAGAGAAGCCAAACCGGTGTTTGATCTTTTATATGAAATCCTTTAAAGTACACGATCATTATCCAATTTTAAGAGGAGGGATATCTGTTGCAAGAGGCTGTGAAGTCAAAGTTTGAGCAAGCCATTCTGGCAAATTTGACTCCGGATGGGAAATTACTGGATCTGGAGGATAAAAATATTGGTCCAGATGAGTTGCGCCTTCTTTCTGATGCGGAAGACCTGTCTTCAGTCGAGCAACTATTCCTCAGCCAGAACCAGCTTTGTGGAGAGTCCATTGAAATTCTAAGCCAGGTGAAAGGATTCACCGGTCTTGTTTCTCTATACCTCAATCACAATATTATTGGTGATGAGGAAGCCGAATTTCTGGCAAATGGTGAACTGTTGAAGAACCTGAAATGTTTGATGCTGGAAGCTAACAATATTGGACCAAAAGGGGCTGAAGCCTTGGCGAGTTCACCAAACCTTGAGTATCTTGAGGTTTTATTTCTGGACTCAAATCCTATAGGCCCTCAAGGGGCAAGTGCTGTGGCGTGTTCTAAAAATCTACCTGGATTGCAGGCTCTGCATCTCGATAGTACTGGAATTGGTGATGAAGGTACTATGGCCATTGCCGAAAGTCCCAATTTGACTCATTTAAAAAAGTTATACCTGTGCTCGAATAAGATGGGAGACGCGGGTGCAATTGCCCTTGCAAAATCTGCAAGCCTGAAAAACTTGAACGTTTTGAGTATCTGGCGTAACGAAATTAGAGACGAGGGTGGTAAGGCGATTGCCGAGTCGCAAACTTTTATGAATCTGGATAGGCTTTATATGAGTCTAAACCTTATAGAACGCCCTGTGCGCAAGATCATTCGCGGATCAGAGCTGGCAAAACGTTTAACCACTCTGGTTATGGACTGAGCCATGACGGAACAAAAAAACAGTTATAAATTCACCTACAGCAGGTTCTTCAATATATTCTTTCATATCGGGGTGGTATTCAATGTCATCCTGGTAATTTGGATGATTCTGGTATTCACCGAAGTAATTTAACCCTCTGGCGAGGGTGGCAACTTGATAATTTTGAAGAGTCCTCTCAATCCAGGAATATTGTTTTTACCCTGAAATTCATTTGTATTTATCTCCCCATTGGAGTGGGTTAGCGGATGGCCAGGTACCATTTGGTCAGAGTATGCGGTGGGAATCCGAGCCTGAACAGGATTGCGATCAGGATATTTCTAGCGGTAGTGAAGGCGATTCCTTCCTTGACCCAACGTCTTGGGGATGTATGAGTTTTTTCATTCAGTATGATCACAGAACCTTTTTTTCTCAGACGAAGGTAGAAATCCAGATCCTCACAAATCGGAAGGGGGGAGAAGCCATTCATTTTACTGAAAACTTCTTTGCGAACGAAGAATCCCTGGTCACCATAAGCAAGGCCAAAATATTTTGCGCGGATATTGGCTAACAAGGTGATTAAATTTATCGACCATTTTTTGGAATCGATACAAAGTGTGAAGGCGCCTCCAATCCATTTAGTATTTTCCATGCATTCTATCATTTTCCGGTAACTTTCAGTTTCAAGCCGATTGTCCGCGTGTAAGAAAAGTAAGAGGTCTCCAGTTGCTTTTTCTGCGCCGTAATTCATTTGCAAAGAACGACTTGCGGGACCTGATACGACGAGATGAGTGAACTTTTTGGCTATTTGACTGGTGGAATCTGTGCTTCCCCCATCACTTACAATCAATTCATGAGGAGAAAGTTGTTGGATTTGTGTCAGAGTGTTCTCAAGAACCAATTCTTCGTTGAGGGTGGGGACGATGATTGATACCTTCAAATCCATAAATCTCCTTAGCAGGGAGAGTGTTTTTTCTTTTCAGGGGAAGTTAATCATAATTCAAGCGTGATTTCAAACCTGCCGGCCAATAGAAGAAGAAAAATATAGCCTGAAGGCAAGTTTTTTATCCTTTTATGTTATCTGGCTAAAAAATATTATAGAATATAAAGACCATTTAGAAGAATTACTATTTAAGGATAGTCCTTCGCTTGTCGGAGGTAGATCAATATGCTAGCCCATTTTATAGACTCAAGAACGTTTCAATGTGGGTATTTCAAGGATAGAAAATCCTTTTTTGAGGAATATCTGCTTGAAGATGTTTCAGAGATAGAGTTTGAATATCTACTCGCCCATGGAATGCGTCACTTCGGAGATTATTTTTTCCGCCCAAAGTGTCAGGACTGCTACCAATGTATCCCTATACGCGTGCGGACGGAAAATTTTAAAATGTCCCGGAATCAAAAACGAGCCTTGGTTTCCTGTAAGGACGTTGAAGTAAAGATTGGTGATCCAGAATATACCCATGAGAAGTTTGAACTTTATCTCCAGCATAAGGAAAGGTTTTTTTCTCTTCAGGATGATGTGGAAGATGAGCAAAACTTCAGGCTGTCTTTTTATGTTAATACCCCCTTTGGAATTGAATTTGAATACTATTATGATGGAAAGCTGATTGGAGTTGCTTTAGGTGATAAAACTTCCCAGTCCTTTTCCGCCATTTATACTTTTTATAAGGTTCCTGACAAAAAAATGAGCCTTGGAACTTTCAGCGTATTGAAGCAAATGGATTTTGCGCTTGAAAACCGAATCAAATATTTTTACCTTGGCTATTATATAGCCGACAATACTTCCCTGGTCTATAAGGCAAGTTTTAAACCCAATGAGGTATATTTGGACCGGGAGTGGAGGCCCTTCCGCAACTCTGAAGGTGATTTTCTTATTCCCCAGGATAAACTGCAATGGAAAAACTCTGACCAATTGGTAAAAGCCGCATCTCATTTAGAATTTACAGAATCACAACTCAAATTGTAAGAAATAGCTATGGGAAAGAAAAAAAATAAATCATCTGTGAGTAAAAAACGTATTTCGCTTGTTGCGTTAAGTCTTGCGGTGTGTCTGATCGTTGGCGGTGTTTATGTGGGGATCAATGCAAATCAGAAGGTTCCACCAGTAGCCCCGGCAACAGGTGTTTTGATTGAAACTCGCCCAATTATGTCTGATGCTTTGTTCACGGGTCGAGTGGCAAAGGCATATCGAATAGCTGCAGAAATCCCCAAAGTAATTGATAGCCTTTTTTGCTATTGCTATTGCAAAAAAAATCATGGGCACAAGACCCTGTTAACTTGCTATACAAATAGACATGGTTCTAAATGTGATATCTGTTTGGGAGAAGTATTTTACGCTTATGAGTTGTATAACCAGGGAAAAACTCTGGATGAAATTGTAATTGCCGTAGACAAAAAGTTTTATCGACCCTATCGCAGGACTTAAAACCAGTTATGGAAAACATCGCTCAAGAAAAACCCATCAGTACATATATTCCGTACACTTTTCTGGTTGCGGCTCTTTTGTCAGTATTTGTGATGTCGATCAATAAGGTCGAACTGAAACCCTATGAAACGGAATACCCGGCTGAGGCGTTTTTGTCTCCTGATTTTGAACTGCCTTCATTGGCAGGGGGTAAGGTCAAACTATCTGACTATCGGGGTAAAGTTGTGTTCATCAACTTTTGGGCTACTTGGTGCGGCACCTGCGAAGTGGAAATGCCATCTATGGAAAAGCTTTACCGGAAATATAAAGACTTTGGATTCGAGATGCTGACTATCAGTGTTGATACTGACCAGAGCCTGATTGAACCTTTCATGAAAAAATTTAATTTAACGTTTCCAGTATTGCTTGACCCTGAAAGCGATGTTGCGAAGAAAGTTTATAAAACTACAGGTGTGCCTGAAACTTTTATTGTGAATCGCGAGGGACTCATTGTGCATAAAGCAATAGGGCCGAGAGACTGGGCCAGTGATGAAATGCTGGATTCTTTCGCTCAAATAGTATTGGGGGGGTGATCATGAACATTTTCCGTTTTTCGTTAGCGGCTTTTCTGATAACCCTTTTATTGTTTCCCGTCTCAAAAGCTTTTGCCCATGGTGGAGGGCATAAAGCTGAAGAAAAAAAAATAGAAGAGCCGATGGTCACTGACTCGATGTACTCGGTGCAGGATCAGGAAGACGATGCGCTATCTGATTCGGACAATAATTTAGACAATTTATTCTCGCCTACAGACCTTTTTACACAAGATGAACTGGTCGAACCGACTCCGATTGAAGATGAAAAAATGGAGGGAAGTCATAATGAGCATAAGATGCCTCAAGTTCAGCTTGCTCATCATGAGAGGGTTTCTTCCTCAAGCAAGGGATACGGTGCCGCAGTTGGTATAACCCTGTTGTCAGGAATAGCTTTTGCCGGCCTGACATTTATGCGACCAGGGGAATAACCTCATGGCTAACGGGTTTTCAAAGTTATTACGAGACCGGTTAGGCCTTCAACTCCTTGAATATGAAATTCCGGAACATGCCAATTCCATAAAATATTCTCTGGGTGGTATGACTCTGTCATCTTTTATGGTTTTGGTTGTCAGTGGAATTTTGCTGGCACAGTTCTTTGTTCCCGATCCTGAACGCGCCAATCAGAGTATTCATTATCTGGTTGACCAGATATATCTGGGTTGGTTCCTGAGAGGCATCCATTTCTGGGCGGCTGAAGTATTGACCGTGACCATGATTCTGCATGCTGTACGCGTTTTTTTTACAGCATCTTATAAAAACCCCCGTGAAATAAACTGGTTGATAGGTATAGGCTTAATGCTGCTGATGGTTACGCTGCTATTTACCGGTACGGTGATCAAATGGGATCAGGAAGCCTATGAAGCCCTGGCGCATTTTCTATGGGTTGCTGAACAGATAGGTATACTGGGACTGCCCTTGACCGAAGCCTTTGCTCCAGGCGTTCCTTTGCTAAACCGGATTTATATGGCTCATATATCATTACTCCCGATAATCACTGTGTTGCTGTTGGGGTTACACCTTTTTTACGTTAAATACCATAAGCTATCGCCTCTGCCTGAATCACGGGAAAAAAGTAAAGACATGCCCTTTACACGTCACATCGCATATCTGCAAAGAGCGGGTGCCGGAGTGTTTCTTTTGATTTGCCTTTTGGCGCTCACTATTGCTCCGCCTTTGGGAGAAGAGCCGGTATTAGGCCTGGAAGTTACCAAGCCACCCTGGCAGTTTGTATGGATCTTTGCCTTGGAAAACCTGTGGGTCCCTTCTTTGATAGTTGCGCCTCCTTTAATCATCTTGTTTTTGGTTGCCATTCCCTTGGTAGATCAAAATAAGGAACGGTATTGGAAAAAACGGCCTGTGGCTATGGCGGTTCTGGTCGGGTTCATCCTGCTTTTTACCTGCCTTATTGTCTGGGGAAAAATAACAACCATGACCCACTCCATGTAGTGGCGAATAGCTAATGGAAAGAGGTCACCCGGAGATTCCTGCGATGACAGTTGGCAGGGGAGACCCAGGTTGTGATATATCATGCAAATACAAATTGAGATTTTGACAAAAAAAGACTGCTGTCTATGTGACGATGCGAAGGAAATAGTGGAGCGGGTTATACCTGATTACCCGGTGACACTGACTCTAAAGGATATTGAGTCCGACGCTGCTTTATATGAAACTTATAAGGAACGAATTCCGGTGGTGCGTATCAATGGTGAGGATAGCTTTGTTTACAAGACACACGAAACCACTTTACGTAAAAAGCTGGATAAACTTATGGAGTTGTAAAAATGGTAGAAAAAGTTGCTTTAACTGAGCAAGAACTGGAAGAAAAGTTAAGTGAGATGGCGCCAGGTTGGAAAACAGACAAGAATGATAAAGGGGTGCCCTATATTGAAAGGGTGACCCATGCCTCAACGTTTATGGATGGAATCGCTTTTGTGAATAAGGTTGCTCAGGCGGCAGAAGATAACAATCACCATCCAGACATCATTATTAACTACAAACGCATTTCTGTTCGTTACTGGACCCATTCAGCGAGTGGTGTTACTTTAGCCGATGTGCAGATGGCAGAGAAAATAGATCCGCTTTTTTAAACAACTTGGGGTTTTTAGTTCTGGTTTTGCCTTTCAGGAAGCGTGATAGTAAATATAGTTCCGTGGGGTTGGTTGTTTTGAACGCTAATTTCTCCGTTGTGTTTCTTGACAGCTTTTTCGCAAATAGCCAGGCCGATTCCGCTTCCCTCAAATGCGCTTCTGCCATGAAGCCTTTCAAAAGGCTTGAATATTTTTCCGAAATAGGCTTCCTGAATTCCAATACCATTGTCTGAAACCGCTTGCGTAACTTTTGAATATTCAAGAAGGTCATGGATGAAGTTTGACTTTCTCCATGCGGCTTTCTTCATTCTCCTCAAATAATCTTTGGATCGTTGTTTAAAGTATCTTGTTTTTCACAGGTATGGGGATTTTGGGTGGGTTGGTTTCTGAAAAGTTAATGGCTCTTCTTGCATGATGATCAGGTAGGATCAGGCGGCCCAGACAAACATCCTGATTTAGGGATTATTTAGTCGACGAGAAGATATCAGACCAGCTTTTATTCTCTTGGTTAAAGGGGCTTTCATACCTATGAGAATTACTCAACCAACTTCTTCCCTCAAGATATCATCGAGAGTCTGGCGGCTTCGGGTTTGAACGCACTGGTCCCCATCTACCATAACTTCAGGGATTAGGGGCTGGGAATTATAGTTCGATGACATAACGTGACCGTATGCTCCAGCTCCACCTATGACAATGCAGTCGCGTGGATTCGGCAAGGGTAACTTGCGAGCAACGGGTTCTTCGTCTTTTTGTGTCAAAACATCTCCTGATTCACAAACCGGACCTGCAACAATAAGATCCTGCTCAGGCCCCAGGTTATCACCATCAAACCAGATCGGATGAAACGATCCATAGGCCATGGGACGAAGAAGGTGGCAAAACCCTACATTGGTGAGAACATAGTCAATTCGTTTGCCTTCTTCATCAAAGGTATGATTGAGAGAGCGCACTTCTCCAATCAGGGTGCCACAGCCTGCGACAAATCTTCTTCCGGGTTCGATTTCACAGATAATGTCTCTTCCAAAATGATCTTTTAACAGTTTTGCTCGTTCTTCGAGTATGGTTTTGTATCCGGTGATATCTTCCTGTTGCAGATCGGGGTTATATTGATAGGGCAAACCCCCGCCAAAGTTGACGGTTTCAACCTCTTCAAACTGTTTGGCAAACTCCACCAGCTTTCCTGTTATACGCTTGAGATGTTCCATATCACCACCCGAACCAATGTGCATGTGCACCCCTGAAATAGTCAGTCCATACTCATTGGCGATGCGCTTCACTTCGTCTAAGTTCTGGTACCAGATTCCGTGTTTGCTGTATGGGCCGCCGGTGTTGGTTTTTTTTGAATGGCCAGCGCCTTCTCCGGGATTGATCCTGATTGAGATTTTAGAGGAACCTGTTCCTTTTAATTTCAGGGCCTTGCCATACTCCTCGACCATTCCCAATGTGCCGCAATTGCAATAAATATTATTTTCGAGGCAAAAAGTTACATCGTCATCGTTAAAAAATACATCGCTGGTGAAACAGATGTCATCAGTGAGGAAACCAGTGCGCAGTGCACGTTGCACTTCGAAAACACTTACTGCGTCAATCTTGACCCCATTGTCGAGCATTTCTTTAAGAATGCGTGAATTGGAATTGGCTTTCATGGCATAACGGGTAACAGGGGCCAACTGCTTGATCTCAGAAATTGCCTGGCGAAGGGTTGCAAGGCTATATACATAAACGGGTGTGCCAAATTCTTTTGCAATGTCCCGTATTTCTACATTTTCTATTTTCATGAATCTTTTTATCTCCGGACTGGTGGTTTAATAATCTGGTTTCGGTTTTATAACACAGTTTACATGCTCAAAAAATCTCTTTGTTTTCAATTGACATTTCCTCATGATGGAGTAATTTAAATTATCCGCAATAATTGAAAAATTTATCAGGAATTAGCTCTGCAATGACTAAATGGACGATTGATGAAGCCCGCGAACATTACAATATTTATGGTTGGGGCGGTGGATATTTTGACATCAACCCACAGGGAAATATTATTGTTCGCTCTGATAGAAAAAGCGCACATCATATTGACCTCAAGAAACTGGTCGATGATATTCAGTCCAAGGGGTATTCACTGCCAGTCTTGATAAGGTTTTCAGATATTCTCAGGGCAAGTATTACCAACCTTGCGAACTCGTTTCAGCAAGCTATTGATGAATATGAGTATGGAGGGAAATATCACGGGGTCTATCCGATCAAGGTCAATCAGCAAAGGCAGGTGGTGGAAGAGATTGTTAAGTTTGGGCAGCCTTTCAACATAGGGCTGGAAGCCGGATCCAAACCGGAGTTGCACGCCATACTCGCTATCCTTGATAACCCGGAAGCCTTGCTTGTCTGTAATGGTTATAAAGATGAATCATTCATTCGCCTGGCATTAATGAGCCAGAAACTGGGTAAAAAGGTTTTCATAGTTGTTGAAAAGCTTAACGAATTAGAGTTGATTGAGAGAGTGGCTGATGAACTGGGGGTTCAACCAAATATCGGACTACGTATCAAACTAGTTAGTTCGGGGCAGGGCAGATGGTCCTCGTCTACTGGAGAGTATTCCAAGTTTGGCCTGAACAATATGGAGTTGATGGAAGCGCTGGAAATCGCTAAACGTAAAAATATTCTCGATTGTATCAAGCTGATCCATTTTCACCTGGGAAGTCAAATCACTAATATTCGCAGGATCAAGGACAGCCTGAAAGAAGTAGGCAGGAATTATTCTGAGCTTATGAAATTTGGCTGCAATATCCAATACATAGATGTCGGAGGGGGATTGGGTATAGATTATGATGGATCGAGATCAACATTTGCTTCCAGTACAAATTATACTGTTCAGGAATATGCCAACGATGTGGTTTATCACATTTTGGAAATTTGCGATGCGGAAAAGCTGCCTCACCCCAATATAATTTCTGAATCAGGTAGAGCCATGACGGCTCATCACTCAATTCTTGTTGTCAATGTGCTGGACGTGACAAGTTTCCCTGAATGGAATGGTCAGATTAAAATCACTGAAGACGCACCTGAGGTGGTTAAAGAGATATTTGATGTGCTCGACTCCACATCCAACAAAAACCTTGTTGAATCCTGGCACAATGCCGTTCACTTGAAAGACGCAGCACAAAACCAGTTTTTGCTCGGTTTGATATCTCTGAAAGATAGGGCTATTGCCGATCGTATTTACTGGGGCATTTGCCGAAAAATTGAAAAGCTGAGTTCCCGGCTGAAGTTTTTGCCAGAAGATATCCGTAATCTTAAAACCAAACTATGTGATAAATATTTTTGTAATTTTTCTGTTTTTCAATCTGTGCCTGACTCCTGGGCGATTGACCAGGTTTTCCCTGTAGTTCCCCTGCAACGTTTGAATGAGGAACCAAACCGAGATGCAACGCTGGAAGACATCACTTGTGATTCGGATGGCAGGATTGACAGCTTTATAGGCACTAACCGGGGCACAGAAAGTACGTTGCGAGTGCATTCCCTGAAACCTGGAGAAACCTATTCACTTTGTATTTTTCTTACAGGTGCTTATCAGGAAATCCTGGGAGATTTGCATAACCTGTTCGGCGACACCAATACCGTGCATGTTTCTCTTAGAGATGATGGCTCGCTGAACTACGAACAGATTATTGAAGGAGAAGATGTAACAGGTGTTCTCGACTACGTTCAGTTCAGTGCGGATGAACTGGCAGGTCGTATAGATGGCTTCCTGATCGGATGCGTGCAGCGCGGTGTGGTCACACAACAGGAGGCTGATGACTTTCTTAACCTTTATAAGGAGGGACTGAACGGTTATACGTATCTTGTGAAGCCGGATGTTAATGAGAAAGACTAGTTTTCTTCTTCCTCTGTTATTGGTGTTCCATAATAACTTTCTATCTGTTTGGTGCGTTCGCTCGTGGTCGGATGAGTGGAAAAATAGCTGGCCTCATCAGACTTGCCTCCAGAGTCTCTTCGTAAAACTTTAAACACTTCGATCAAATGATGAGGTGGAATATTGGCTTTCACCAAATAACTGACAGCAAGTTTATCAGCTTCAAGTTCCTGTTGCCGAGAGAACCCGCCAACCACAGCCGGTTTGACCACATACTCGGCATAGCCTAAACCTGGAACAAATACATTTGCCACTGAAAAGGCAATGGATGTCAGAATTGAGACTCCCATATTTGTATAATAATGACCTGCTTTTAAATGACCTATTTCATGCGCCGCGACAGCTATTCTTTGTTCCTGCGTCAGCTGTTGTAAAAGATCATCGGTGATATGAATATCTTTGCCAGTCGTCACCCAGGCGTTTGAAAAGTCTGTGTAATGAACCACAGGATTGTATTCTTCATCAGGAAAGTTGGCGAGTGCTACTTTGTCCACTGCTGTTTTCCATAAATAGAGGTCACGGGCACAACCGACACAGTCTTTGTCCGGAGTAGTCTGGCATCCTGCCAGAATTGAACAGGTCACAAGCAGTAGAAATAATTGCTTCATGAAACTGAGGTGTTAAAAAAGAAAAGATTTATTTAACCGCGTACGGACTGGAATACATCTATCATTTCTTGATGAACCCGCCCATTGGTAGCCAGTATTTCTTCATCGTAAATTGTCACAGGGGAACCGTCAAACTTCGAAATGGTTCCACCGGCTTCCGTTACGATCAATGCTCCAGCGGCAACATCCCAGGGACTGAGTTTGATTTCCCAAAATCCTTCAAAGCGGCCCATTGCTGTATACACCAGATCCATTGCGGCAGAGCCAGGTCTTCTCACTGCCTGGCACAACTTCATGAAACGACAAAAATGATTTAAATTATCATCCAGAGAATTTACCACCTTGGGGTGAAAACCTGTAACGAGAAGACTTTCTTTTAATGTCGGGATTGTGGAAACCTTGACAGGTTTATTATTTAGGGTGGCTCCTTTACCTCGCTCTGCAACAAACAACTCATCGAGACAGGGGTTATACACAACACCTACTTCCACTTTACCTTCATGTTCCAAACCTATCGAAACACAATAGCATGGATAACCGTGAGAAAAGTTCAGCGTTCCGTCAATCGGGTCAATGATCCATTTGCTGGTTGAGGAATTGCCCTGGTCATTACCTGATTCTTCAGCGAGAATATCATGATCGGGGAACGTTTGCTTGATTCTATCGATGATTGTTTTTTCACACAGGAGATCGATTTCAGTGACGGGATCATGAAAGTCTTTATAAGTTACTTCCCCAATGGAATCCTTGCGATCTTTTAAGATCTTTCCGGCGGCCAAAGCCGCTTCAACGGCTACTTGAATCGCTTCGCTCATTCCAGCCACCCGCCGCCGACTACGCAATCATCCTGATAGAAAACAGCAGACTGGCCTGGAGCAATGGAAATCTGCGGATCGTCAAATTCAATCTTTGCACGCAAATTTTCAAGCGGTGTTACCGTTGCGGCCACTCCCTGATGACGATAGCGGATTTGCACATCGGCTTTAAAAGGTTTGTCAAAGTCCAGGCTCCATTTAACCTGGCTCACCGTGCAGTCAGGTTGGGCCAGCTCCTGTTTGGTGCCAACAGTGATGCGGTTATTCACAGGGTCAATATGTGTGACAAAATGCGGTTCTTTCAGACCACCCAGGTTAAGCCCTTTTCTCTGCCCAATGGTAAAAGACGGATAGCCGGGATGTTTGCCCAGAACTTCACCGGCAGTGTTGACAATCTCTCCTTCCTGCAGGGATCTTCCATTTAACTGTTTGGCGATGAACCGGGGATAATCATTGTCAGGAATGAAACATATTTCATGCGACTCGGCTTTCTCGGCCACGTTTAATCCCAGTTCCCGGGCGCGTTCGCGTACTTCCTGTTTATCCATTTCGCCCAGAGGAAACTCTAAACGAGCCAGTTGCTCCTGGGACAGGTTGAATAGAAAATAGCTCTGGTCTTTAAAGCGGTCCCGGCCACGACGCACCATCAGCTTTCCTGAAGGGTGTTTGACAATAGAGGCGTAATGCCCGGTGGCAATGCGTCGGATTCCAAACGACTCTGCTTTATGGAGTAATTCTTCAAATTTCAGTTTCTGGTTACAAAGCGTACAGGGGATCGGCGTCCTCGCCTGCATGTATTCAGAAATGAAATAGTCCACCACCTCTTCCTTGAACCTTTTTTCCATGTTAAGGATGTAAAAAGGGATGCCTATCCTTTCTGCCACACGTCTTGCATCGGCCATGTCATCAAGGGAACAGCAGGTGCCGAACCGGTTGTCCGAGTTGGAATAGTTCCACAACTGCAGGGAAACCCCAACGACTTCAAGCCCACGTTCTTTCATGATCCCGGCGGCTACGGAGCTGTCCACTCCACCGCTCATGGCCACAACAATTTTTCCAGTATCTGTCATAACTAAAGGGAGTCGTCTAAATGATAAAAAGAAAGGCAGGAATCGCCCAAACGCCGATCTTTATAAACCACAAGTTTATCATAGTTTTTTCTTAAAACCGTTTTATGGAAATGTTCCACAACGACTATAGAGCTTTTAACAATAACTTCAGGTAGTTCCAGCAAGGTTTCTTCGTACAGATTATCATCGAAGGGCGGGTCAACATAAACCAGGTCGAAGCCCAGTTTCTGTTCCTTTACAGTTTTTAACCCTGCAAGGGCTGGGGACTTCAACAAATCCCAGCAAGTAGAGTTTGCTGTCATTTTGCATTTTTCAAGATTTTGCAGAATGATGCTTTGGGCCTCCCTGTTGGGTTCCACGAACACAACTTTTTCAGCTCCCCGGCTGAGTGCTTCAATACCCATGCTACCGCTGCCGGCGAAGAGGTCGAGAAAGCTCATACCATTGAGACCGGGGCCGACCTGATTAAAAAATGATTCCTTGACCCGGTCGAGGGTAGGGCGGATATCAGCAGAACCCAGGCTGACAAGTTTAGTGCCTTTGGCTGTGCCTGAAATCACTCGCATATAATAGGGTTCCTTTTATTCGATCTATGTTCAGTCAGAAGCAATAATGCTTTAAATTGGGCTTATTTTTTACCAACCTTAATATCATTGTTTACGGATTATACGGCTGGTGGAACGTCCTTGACAGTTATTGCATCTAAAACTATTATAAACAAGGTTCCCAGGGAATTAGTGTTCGGGTATCGTCTAACGGTAGGACGTCAGATTCTGGTTCTGAATGTTGGGGTTCGAATCCCTGTACCCGAGCCATCCCCTGACATTCGCCATTAGGCATGGAGCCAATTGGGAATAACACTAATTACCTTAAATTACAATAATTTGTCTGACTGACTTTTGATATCTGCCTCCCCAGCTAGAGGGAGAACTTTTTTATTGAGGAATTATGAATATTTATCGCAATCCATTTATTGTCGCCCTTTGGGCACCTATCTATCAACTAGTGGCGACCATAGCAATCACCAACGATTTTTTGATGATGGCGATTTTTATCTTGGGCACCTTGGGTCTTCTTGGTGCTTATGTGGCCGAGTTCCCAATATTATCGACACTATATATGAATGAAGTGGTCCATAAAACAGCGGTTTCTTCTTTAATGGGCATGCTTATGGGATTCGTTCTTTTTCTGGCTTTTGGAACAGGAGGCAATGAAGGCACTGACGGGGGCACAATTTCGGCTGGCGGTAAGTTCATGCTGACATGGGGTATCTTAACCTTGCCAGCATATCCCATGATGGTATTCCTGATTTTTGGAGTGAACAAACGCGATCTTGAAGCGGAAGACGTGATACGAAAAGAGAAGAAGAAAAAACGGTCAGGTCCGCCGATCATGGAAAAAGATGGGTTCTAAAGACCTCGCTTCAGGAATAAATATCTTCGATCAATTAATCAATACACGCCAGATTCAATTTGGCCCCATCGTCTAGCGGTTAGGACGCCGGCCTCTCACGCCGGAAACAGGGGTTCGATTCCCCTTGGGGCTACTCTCCTAATCTCTCCTAAGTATTTATACCTAAAAGGCTTACCTGATTTTCCTCATTTATTCATTTTGAGAATGGGCAGGATTTAACGTGGAAAAAACGTGGAAACTTTGTCTGGAGCATCAGCCAGACTTAAAACAAGCACACGATAGGACGGTATCGTTTGATGCGCTAATCCAGATTACTTATTGTGCGTAACAAGAAGATAATTTCAACATTTTAATAAATTATTTCGGGTCAGAGCATTGGCAACTTGCTCTTAAAAATATCTAACCTGAGCGGGCAGGTGGTTGCCAACCCGCAGACGTCGCGC